>CALIHL010000043.1 GCA_938022935.1 uncultured Saprospiraceae bacterium | reverse complement strand
AGAATCATTAGTTCCAATCAGGAATACCAGGAACAAGTATTTGATAAAAGAATAACGACTCAATTACTAACGATCACTCAGTCTTTAGATGGATGGGCAATACAAACAACTAATGACAAGCCTAAAGATTACTATCAATATCTAATATTCAAGATTGATAATGGAAGTATAATAGATATAATGCCATGAGGATATTGATACCACTAATTATAATCGCATCAATCATAAATAGTTATGCCCAGGTCAACTGTGAAGCTTATAAATATTATGGGAATGAGCTAAAATACAAGGCATGTAAAATTGCAGAGAAAAGAAATGGCCATTACCAATTTAGCAGAGCGTATCAAGAAGCATGGGATGAGGCACTTGCGATAGACTCGACATTTGCTTATGCCTATCGATCCAAGTCAACAGCATATCTCAAAAGTGGTGATTTTGTAACGTGGAAAAAGCTAATAGACAAAGCCATAAAATATGACCCTCAAGGTGAACTATTCTATCGAGCCTCGTGTCGTTATCAGTTCTTTAGAGACTATCAAGGAGCAATAAACGACATCGAGCTTTTAGATAGCCTTCTTGATTACAACATTGGTTATTCTCAGAATGGAGATTATCATCTGAATATAATCAAAGCACTGTCTTACAAAGCACTTGGCAACATTGATCTCGCATTAGAGATTTTTGAAAAACAACTTAACGATAGCACTCATTCAATTGGGATATATGACTATTTGCATATCGGAGTACTAAACTTAGAGTTGGGTAATTATGCTAAAGCTATAGATTACTTCAAGAAGCAAGAATTAGAAAATGATATCGCGGAGAACAGATACTATATCGCATTGGCTTATAAAAAATCTGGCAATACAAAAGAGTGTAATGACAATTTGGTAATCGCCAAGAAGAAGCATCAGAGTGAAGTTAGGATGTTAGATACCTATGTAGAAAAAATGGATCAAATCTATCTCGTTGATATAGAAAATGAGTTGAGTGCAATGGGTAACAAGTGATAACGTTTGTCATGGTTTTTGAATCAAAAACACACGCCAAACGAAATTGTGTGAACCTGTAACCGATAGCGATGCTATCGGCTATCGAGCTTTAACCCCTTCAGGGTCTATCTACATGTTTAGTGAGACATAATCTTAAAGAGCACTTCATTTTCGGACTACTTCATGCTGTACAGTATTAAGAATGGGCCAGCGTAAAGAATTTCTGAAACCTTGGAAGAAATTTAGCTGGACCTTTCTGGTATCGAATAGCCGACAGGCGTATGAGATAAATACATTACAGAGTGGGCCCTTTTTGTGCTTCGTATTTTTGGGCATGCAAAAATATGAAGACGCCAAATCATTATAGCATTATATCTAAAAAGCTTACGGATACATTTCTTGTTTGCCATGGTTTTTCATACATAAACACACGCAAAATAATTGTGACAAACGCTAACCAATAGCGATGCTATCGGTTACCAAACGTTTACCCCTACAGGGCTTTATTAAGGGACATAAGAGGACTTAAGTAATCAAAGCAATTATATAAAACACTAAGCTTTCAGCACAATCCGATACCTCGCCTTACCTACATTCAAGTGCGCAAGCGCTTCATTAACCTCCTCCATTGGAAACTCCTCCACCTCTGGATAAATATCGTGACGAACACAAAAGTCTAACATCCTACTGATCAGCTCCGGGCTACCGACTGGACTGCCGCCAACTACGCGCTCTCCAGCGATGAGTAAGCCTGAAGGAATATTCATCGGTTCTAAAACCATACCTACAGTAAAGAACTTGCCTTTAGGTGCTAAAGCTTTTATATAAGACGCCCAATCAAGAGAGACATTGGTGGTGTTGATTATAAAATCCAACTTCCCTCTTATCGCTCTGAGCTCATCTTTTGATCGGGAGTTAATGACCTTGGTCGCTCCCATCTTAAGAATCTGCTCCTTCTTACTTTCTGTAGAACTAAATGCAACTACTTCGCATCCCCAATGTTTTAAAAACTTCAATGCCAGATGCCCGAGACCACCGATACCAATCACACCTACTCTATCTGTAGGCAAAACAGCTGCTGCGATGAGCGGATTGAAGACGGTGATACCACCGCATAACAATGGACCCGCCTTACTCATATCAATTCCATCTGGCAGCGGAATTGCCCATGCCCAATGAGCGCGCACATAATCTGCAAACCCTCCATTACTTTTGGCAATTGTAGTTTTAGTATCCCTACATAGATGTTGCGATCCTTGCATGCATTGGCTACAGCTCATACATGATTCTGACAACCACCCAACGCCTACCTTATCACCTACTTTTATATTTTTAACCATTGAACCAGCAGCGACTACTTCCCCTACGATCTCATGGCCTGGAACCAATGGATATCGAGCATTGCGCCATTCGTTATTAATCATACTTAGGTCAGAATGACAGATACCGCAGTAGTCAACTTTAATGTCTACTTGCTCAGGGTGCAACTCTTCTAATTTGTAACTGTAATGTTTAAGATCTGCGCCTGCTTCCATCGCAGCATAAGCATTGACATGCGTGATAGAAGATGCTTTAGCATCTTGGGCGATAGGATGTTGACCTGCCATAGTTGTAGGTTTTGAGATCATACCTACAAGAGATAGATCGTCCAAATATTTATGAATATAACTTTCTGAAAGATGAGGCAAACTGCCGAGTGTATCAAGAGATGAAACCAATTTTTTAAAATTAGTACATTCTACCCAGCTAGGGCCGCCGTACAGAGGTTCCTTGAAAGCCATTAATATATTGAGCGCACTTTGCTGACGTTCTTCATCTGGCAATGATTTCAATTTAGTCTCTATGCGTTCGAACCACTCGTCGTGATTAGAAAGTCGATTAATATCATAACCTGCACTTAATATCCAATCTACAAAACGGTCAAGAGATACTGCATCATCCAGATAATTCAACTAGTGGTAGACTGTATAATCAGAAAAGTTCTGATGGCGAACACCCACTATGGCTTTAGACAAAATATCAACAGGCACACCATCATAGTGCGGCACTTTCCGTCGACCACTTTTTCTTGACCCATAAAATGATTGAGGAGCCAGTCCAGTAAGTACGATACTGTACAACAGTCTTGTCAATAAATCAGATGTATTAGCTTGGCCTTTATAATATTGATCAGGCAGAATCATATCACACCTAAAAACATTGACAGGTATATCACAAACCTCATTTGCCTTTTGTAACAATATCTCTCCTGCCCATTTGCTATGCGCATAACCTGCAGCATAATCTTTAGAAAGCTCTAACTCTTGTTTGAACGGTACTTTTTCATTTATGTCCCTAGGCGTATCCAAGCATCTGAACACCCCAACTGTAGAGATAAAATCTATCGGCTTTCGTGTGTTCGTAATCGCTAAGCGAATGATTTCAGCGGTTCCAACCACGTTAGGACCAAAGAGGTGTTGGTAAGCTAGTCTATGATTCACTAGTGCCGCTACATGACATATCCTATCTACATCAGCACATAACTTTTCAAATCTCTTCTCACTTAAACCCAGTAACGGCTGTGCAACATCTCCAGCAATTACTTCAAGGTGCATTGCCGCTAAATCACTAAATGCCTTTTCAAATGTTGGGTCTAATCCTACGAACTCTTTTCTGAGTTTTTCATATGCCGCGACATCATCACTCGCTCTTATGATACAGATCAACTTACCTTCTACTGCTGACAACTCCTTCATCCATTCTAAACAAACGATATGCCCTAAGAATCCATTGGCGCCAGTCATCAACACAGTCTTAAGATGTATAGGCGCTTCTGGCAGCTCCATAGCTTTTTCTAAAAGTCCACTGGTCAAAAATCTTTCTAATTGAAGGTCTTCAGCCCTTAAAGCTTGAGCGCCCTTACCATGGATATCCGCAAAAGTTATATACTTTGAGTTGTCTTCATCTTTTGATTCTTCTATATAATCTGCCCATTGCTGGATGTGCCCTCCTGGTGACAATAACATATCCGCTGGCAACAACACATCAAACACCTCTTCAATAGTCAAGGAAAACAAAGAAGCTCCTAGTGAATCGCCACCCAAAGCATTGAAGTTGTTCTTTTGCGTTGCGTCAGGTATCTCTATGCCGAGTTGGCTTTCGATAATTACAACTAACTTCTCTGCAGTAGTCAAATTAGAATCCGCGCTTTTCAAAAGAGCGATGCGGTCTTCACCTTCATGCTCATGTACTTCATATAAGGCTTCTAACGCCTGACCGTATTTGCGTTTCAGCGCAGGCCTGAGCCGTTTTCGGACACTTGATAACAATCCATTCTCTTGAGAGAATGGCTCATACTCTATTATGAAATCCCTGGGCACTTCAAATGGCTTAAGTTCATTCTTCTGTGCCACCTTACTGCACTCTTCTCTTAGGAGCATTTTGACCTGGGCATCTGTTGCTGTATTTCCTAAAGTCCCTTGTATTAAGTCTTGCTCCAATACTACAGTTGCCAAGAGGTAAGAGCGCTGAGAGTTACCATAGAGATATATTTGCTTGACAAAGCCACTCCCCGCCTCGTAGACCGTACCCAGCGCACCCAGTGCCACATACTCCCCTTGAGACAACTTGAGTACATCCTTGCGACGGTCTATAATCACAACATGATCCGGTGCTCTTTCTTCTACGATATCCCCAGTGCGCGAAAAACCTTCGTCATCAAAAAGATTTTGAGTCACTTCTGGCTGCTTGAAGTATTCTTTGATTCCAAATTTTATTTTAACACATAACTCCCCTCTTGGATAAGGTTTGTCAGTTGTATAATATCCAAGCTCTGGGACATCTCTTAGGACATAATCAATCACATTGTCTCGACTGATCTTACCTTCCATCGTAACATTGCTACCGGACTCTGTACTGCCATATCCTTCTATCATCAGCACATCAAAACATTCCTCTATAAAATCCCTCACCTTAGGAGAAGTCGGTGCCGAACCAAACACGATACATCGCAATCTATCACCGAGATAAGAAGGCCTCATCTCATGCATCACCTTTTGCTCGATATCAACTTTACTACCTTCGTCTTGACGCAATCGCTTGGCCACTTCATTTTGAAAGTGCTGATGGATCAACTCAAAGATCCTCGGGAAGAGAGAAAGAAAAGTTGGCCTTGCGATCCTTATATCTTCGAGCAAAGTAGACAAGTCAGGAGCCAGTGTAAAGTATCCAGTACCGCCACAACCCATCATACTGATCATATTGCCCCGACCCATGAGGTGATTTAACGGAGCCAAGTGCATCGTCACACGAGGTAAGGTTGTCTTTTTTCCTATCCAAGTGTTGACCTCTACATGGCGCTGGATCACTGCGCCTTTGGGCTTCCCTGTGCTACCAGAGGAGTGCAAGATAGCCGCTCGTCTTGTGAGTTCATCTTTTGTATCTGGTAGGTAGGACCATGTTAGGCTTTCGCCAAATGAAATTAACTCATCGATAGATACGACATGCTTTGGATCACTACAATTAGAAAGCAAGTCCCTGACCTCATGAAGTTGCGTCACCTCTTCGTCTATACGTTCATCATAATTAAAAACGATAACACTCTTTATTGAGTTTTGCTTTATAGCAAGTTGGGCTGCGAGCTTTGCATCGGCCAAAGTTGCAGCGATGACAACCGGTTCAATATTAGCCACCATCTCATATAGATCCGCTCCAGAAGTACTGCTTTGCACCGGCACAGTAGTCGCTTTCGCAAATGCGCATGCCATATCTAATGATGCAAAGTCTATATCTGCAAAACCCATGATCATCACAAAGTCATCAGGCTCAACCTTACAGTAAGGATGCGTTCTCCAAGACATAGCTATCGACTTGATCCGCTTGTGTAACTCACCATATGAGATGGTACTGTATGCAGGTAGATAATGGCGTATAGAGCGCTTAGTACTAGGATCCTTCTTTACTTTATAGGTGCGTTGACCTAGAGCTGGACGATTTTCATATCCTTCTAAGTAGATACTCATCACTCGTTCAAGTGACAAACCTTCTTCAAGTGTTTTTTCGCGTATACTATTGTCTGGTATCAATTGACCAATCTCTTCGTCAGTCTTGCATAACTCCATAACCCTAGTCCCATATCTTCTCTTTGGACTCATGGGCTTTTTCTCCTCAGTCATACTTGTTGGCTTTATAAATCATTGATATGCAATCTAATTATTCTTTCTTTATATTTTAGTCTTATATGACTAAATATGTTGCCCCAGTTATTATATTGTGCCTAAACGGAGTTGCTTACTTCCCTATTCTTAAATCAGAAGCGTTACTTGACATAACAATATTCGACTAAGAACTGAAAGGTTTAATTATACAATGAATAAGACAAAAACTAAAATCATATCAACCGCCATTGAAGTCTTTAATCAGCGTGGATTTGGGACAGTTAATCTAAAAGAGCTTTCGGAGCTGATGAGCATCAGCCGTGGCAATCTCACCTATCATTTCAAAAATAAAGAGACTTTGCTTCAAGCCATTGTAAAAGAAATGTGGGAGAGTATTTCTGCAGAGATGACGAAGTCCCTTGAAGTACCATCTTTTGAAAACTTACATCATAGAATCAATATATACTTTCGATACCAAAAGAAATATGCTTTTATATTCTTAGATGCACATGTACAGATGCATCCAGCAGTTCATGATAGACTTAAGACGATGGCATCAGAGACCATCAAAAATTACTACCAGATGATTGCTCTTGGCATACAGATGGGGACGCTTAAAGAGGAGACAGTACCAGGCACTTATGATAGTTTAGTCCATGCTTTATGGATGATGGTCTTCTATAGGTATGCGGGACTAAAAACCCAGCTCATCACCAAAGATGACAATGCCGAACAATTGATATGGGGCTTAATATGGCCACACCTTACAGATAAAGGACAGCAAGGCTTCAAAGACTTCTTTGGAAAAACATTTTATAAAAAGATGGGACCGTCTTTTGACATAGCTCAACATTCATTTATCACTTTTTAAGTGTCAACCATAACAATGTAACCTTCATGAATTTTTATAGATCATTTCTTTTTCTTCTGGTATTTATAAGTGTAGTGTCTTGCCGCCAAGAAACGAAGGAAGTCACTTCTTCGCAAACCACTATTGACTGTGAGGCATACTATCAAAAGAAAGTGATCGCTGCTACGACTCAGACCAATTGGTTAAGACCACCATTCAAGTATTGGGCAATAAAAAATGTTGATCAACTATTTGACGTAAGTCCAATACCTAAAGGCCCTAAAGTGGCCGCACTGGATGAAGACTTGATCTCTTTTGATGATGTAGCGATAGAACAGTTTGATGGAACAGTATACTCTTTCGAAGAGCATCTGGATTCTAATCGTACCGATGGTTTTTTGATATTGCACAAGGGTAAGATAGCCTATGAAAAGTACTTTGGCAATATGTCAGAATCAACTACTCATAATTGGTTCTCGATGTCTAAATCACTTACAGGACTGACTGCAGCGATCCTTGCAGCAGAAGGAAAGATAGATCTTTCTAAATCGACCTTAGATTACTTACCAGAATTAAAAGGATCTGCTTGGGATGGCACCACAGTGGAGATGGTCATGAACATGTTGGTGGGTATTGATTATAACGAACAATATGACAACCCAAGATCTGACGCGTACAAATTTGCCAAGGTCGGTGGATTTGTCAAAGTACCTGGACCGCCATCAGAGTTTGAGTCAGTCTATGACTACATGAAGTCAGTAAAGAAAGGACGAGACCATAATGAACAGTTTCACTATGTTAGCCTGAACACTGAGATATTGGGCATGATCATCACAAAGGTTACAGGCATGCCACCTTCTGAGGTGATGAGTAAAAAAATATGGGCCAAGATCGGAGCAGAACAAGATGCTTTCATTATACGAAACACGAAAGGTTACGAACTGGTTAGCGCTGCTGTCAACTCTAACTTAAGAGACGCTGGACGACTCGGCCAATTGATGTTAGATGATGGATTCTATAATGGCGAACAAATCGTTCCTAAGTCAGTTATACAGAGAATCAAGAAAGGAGGTAGTGTTGAAAAATTTGCAGATTCTAAAAGAGGCAAAGTCTTTAAAAACTACTCATATGCACATCAGTGGTGGCATACAGACCAAGAGGCCTTTTTTGCCAAAGGATTGTTTGGTCAATGGATCTATGTTGATCCAGCAACAGAGTTAGTCATTGTAAAGCTCACAACATCAGACATCCCTACTTCTACAGAGTATGATTGGATCAATAATACTAACCTGATGAATGCCATTGTCAAGAAAATATCCAGTTTATAGTTTATAAATAAATCTGATTCTAATTGTTCAACGAAGAAATGGCAGATGATGGATTTTTGTTACTCGAAACTAAAATTAGCTATCCATAAGATAAACTATGAATAAATTATTTTTTACAGAAGAGCATGACTTATTTCGTGAAAACTTCAGAGCATTTTTAGAAAAAGAAGTACGACCTCATATCGAGCAATGGGAGGCAGATAGAGAGGTGCCACGGTCGATTTACAAACGATTTGGTGAGATGGGATTTATGGGTGTCACCTATCCAGAGAAATATGGCGGCATGGGATTAGACACATTCTTTGCAGTGGTATACACAGAGGAGATGATCCGGATGAACTCAAGTGGCTTCAACACTTCTATAGGAGCACATGCCGGGTTGGCCTTGGCGCATATCAATGGCGAAGGCTCAGAAGCTCAAAAGGAAAAGTACTTAACCGCAGGTTTGAAAGGAGAGTTGATCGGTTGCTTGGCGATTACAGAACCCGAAGCTGGATCGGATGTCGCGGCTCTTAAGACTAAGGCCGTGAAAAATGGAGATCACTATGTCATCAACGGCTCCAAGACATTTATATCTAATGGCGTCTTAAGTGATTATATAATCGCTGCCGTAAGAACAGGTGACAAAGGCGCACAAGGGATCAGCATGATGATAATAGAGCGTGATAGACAGGGTGTTTCTGCTAGCAAACTAAAGAAGCTGGGTTGGCATGCTTCTGACACTGGAGAGATAGCCTTTGACAATGTCAAGGTTCCAGTGGAAAACTTGCTTGGTGAAGAGAACCAAGGCTTTTTCTATATCATGCAGCACTTTGTTTCGGAGCGATTGGCTATGGCCTTGATTGCTGTATCGCAAGCACAATTGGCTATAGATCTCGCATTGGAGTACATGGCACAACGAGAGGTCTTCGGCAGGCCGATTAGTAAGTTTCAAGTACTCCGTCATCGCATCGCACAGATGTTGGCAGAAGTTACCTCATCGAAAGCTTTTGTATACACATTATACAAGCAATACCACGAAGGCGAGTACATCATCAAAGAAGCCGCAATGGCAAAGTTGATCACTACGCAACTAAGTGATAAGGTTACTTACGAATGCATGCGCATCTTTGGTGGTTATGGTTATATGGAAGAATATCCGATGGCCCGACTCCTGAGGGATAGTCAACTAGGCACTATCGGCGGAGGCACATCAGAAGTCCTATGTGAGATTATTGCTAAGATGACTATAGACACTAAGCAGTACAAGGCAGCTATCAAACATTAAATTTCAAAAAAAAAGATCAAAGATCCATTCTAATCACAGCCCTATATCATGACAGATCACAACGAAGCATTAGAATCCTTAATTGAAAAATTCTACCACTGGGAGCAAACTCAGCCTGACAAGGTTTTTCTAAGACAACCCAAGGGTGATCAGTGGTATACGCTCACCTACGCACAAGCGGGACAAGAGGCAAGGAAGATGGCTGCGGCCTTAGTGGCGAAAGGATTAGAACCAGGTGACCATGTGGGTATATATTCTAAAAACTGCTACCATTGGATCCTATCAGATCTTGCCATCATGATGGGGGGCTATGTATCTGTGCCATATTACGCAAGTCTACCAAAGGATCAACTCCAAGAAGTGATTCACCTAAGTGACATCAAAGTTTTGTTTGTTGGCAAGTTAGACCATTGGGGAGATAGAGAACAAGGCATCCCAGAGCACGTTGAGGTTATCAAGTATCCTCATTATGACGGTAATGCAGAGGTAACGATTGGTGAAAATTGGAATGACTTGATCGATACTTACCCTCCTAAATTAGAAAACTATAAACCAGATATCGACTCACTTTGGACGATCAAGTTTACATCAGGAACAACAGGGACTCCTAAAGGTGTCATGTTATCACATCGCGCACCTGCAACCATGATGATAAAAGAAAAGGAGACCAACTGGGTAGGGCTTTATAAAGTCCCTGAAGTCCGTTGCTTGTCTTACTTGCCACTTAATCATGTAGGCGAACGCATCGGTATGCAGCTTGTCGTCATAACATTGGGTGGAAGCATATCTTTTGCAGAAAGCTTGGATACGTTTGTTCAGAATATCAGAGAGACGCAACCAACCATTTTTTTTGCCGTGCCTCGGATATGGACTAAGTTCTACCTGGGCATCATCTCTAAATTGCCAATGGAAAAGCTGGATTATCTATTGTCTAATCCAGAGACAGCAGTAAAGATCAAGAAAGACCTAAGGGCGTCACTTGGATTTTCAGATATACAAGTCCCTGCAACTGGAGCTGCGATAACGCCAGCATTCATAAAAGACTTTTATAAAAAGCTGGATATACACCTGATCGAAGCATATGGCATGACAGAGGTCTGTGGTGCAATCACCCATAGCCCTACACCAGAAGCCCCACAAGACTCCGTTGGAAAGCCTCGTCCAGGGGCTGAAGTTAAAATCGATCCAACGACTGGAGAGATCCTTCTAAAATCACCCTATGTCATGATGGGTTATTATAAAAACCCTGAGAAAACTGCAGAGGTATTGGTGGACGGCTGGATACACAGTGGCGATCGTGGCACCATAGATAAGGATGGCTACCTTAAGATAACTGGGCGTGTCACAGATGCTTTTAAGACATCTAAAGGCAGTTATGTTATCCCTAATCCGCTGGAAGAAGCACTAACAAAAAATAAAAACATAGAGCAAGTCTGTATAGTCGGCTTGGGTATACCTCAACCAATTGCGCTGATCAATCTATCAGAAGTGGGCAAGGCTGCTGATAAAGATGAGCTAACATCATCCTTGTTGACTACAACAGAGCAACTCAATGAGCAACGGGCTCCATTTGAAAGAATCTCAACCCTTGTGATTCAACATGAATCTTGGAGCGTAGAAAACCAATGTCTAACACCTACTCTTAAAGTCAAAAGAAGAAAGCTTAATGATCTGTTTGGTAGCAAGTTCTTGGAGTGGCATCAGGTGGATGAGAAGGTGGTGTGGAGTTAATGATTTACAAACATGATAACTCCCATTGATATAAAAAGAATCATTGTGACAATTAAACTCCACAACATCATTGAATCTCTGGACTTTTCTTTTTGGTTCGAGGTTTCAATTATAAGCTTCTTGTCAAACGAAATCAAACAATTGTTCAGACAACTTTTGAAGGTTAGTTCTATTCGCTCAATCTATTTTTCAAATCCATTCGTTCGTGCAAAATTCTTATAATTTCAATTATATCACTAGAAATCTGCCGATAAAATATTATATGTTTTTCAGCTTTAAGCCCAAGTAGATTTTCGCTTATTCCTTCATATTCTTTCCCAATGTCAGGATTTTCTCCAATCCAATTACAAGCCATTTTAATTATTGTATAATATTTATCAGCTTGCTTTTCAGACCATTTTTCGAAAGTATAATCCCACATATGATTTAAGTCATCAATGGCTTCTTGTCTAAGAATAACTTTAGCCATTCTTTCTTTTTTCTGCCTTTAGTCTTTTTAGATTTTCATTAAAGTCAAAATCCTCAACTATCGGACTGTTCAACCCTTCCTGTATTGCAGTTCTCAGTGCAATAGTTTTACTCTCCTCATTTTCCAACATTCTCAGTCCAGCTCTGATAACTTCGCTAACGTTTTTATAACGCCCAGAAGAAATCTGACTAGTTACAAAATCGTCAAAATAGCTCCCAAGGGATATCGATGTATTTTTCATATTCTATCACTTTAATCAAATTTACCAATTTTTGGTAAATTATACAAATCGTTTTAACTCTTTGATTAATGTGATTTTATCGCTTGCTTAGAGCTAACGAATGATAATACCGATCGTTTCTCCGAAGAATGAAAATATATGATCTGATACATCAATCATCTAAATAGAAGGTGACTTCTATACTCCTACTCCACATATTCTTCGGTACTTTTACATCCAGTTATGAGTGTAAGCAAGGCAGCGCTGGATCAGTTAGCAAGTTCTTTAGAAGGAGACATTTACGACAGTGATATGATGAGGGTCATCTATGCTACGGATGCCTCTGTATATCGAGAACTGCCGATAGCTATTGCTACCCCGAAGAGCACCGAGGACATAAAGATGTTGATCCACTTTGCACATGAGCATCAGACTTCTTTGATACCTCGTGCAGGCGGGACTTCGCTGGCGGGTCAAGTAGTCGGCCAAGGCATCGTCGTCGATATCTCTAAACACCTCAACAACATCTTAGAGTTTAATGCAGCAGAAAAATGGGTGCGCGTTCAACCTGGTGTTGTCCGTGATGAGCTCAATGATTTTTTAAAACCGCACGGCTTGTTTTTCAGTCCCATCACTGCCACTGCCAATCGAGCAACAATAGGAGGTATGGTCGGCAACAATTCGTGCGGTACCACTTCGATCGTATATGGCTCTACAAGAGACAAGGTCTTATCGCTAAAGACGCTTATGTCTGATGGCTCTGAAGTTACCTTCAGTAACATCGATAAATCAAGCTTTCGCCAAAAGGTGCAATTAGAAAGTTTAGAAGGAAAGGTCTACACTCATATAAATAAAGAACTTAGTAACAAGGAGCACCAAGACAACATCAGGAATCACTTTCCAAAGAAAAGCATACATAGAAGAAACACTGGTTATGCTGTTGACTACCTGTTGGAAACTGAAATATTTTCAGATCAAGAAGCACCGTTTGACTTTTGCAAATTACTCTGTGGTTCTGAAGGAACACTTGCCTTTACGACTGAGATCACCTTACATCTTGATGACTTACAAAAACCTGTTGATGTCATTGTCGCTGCGCACTTTGCAAACATTTACGAAAGTCTGAAAGCTACTCAGTTGGCGATGCTGCACGCTCCTACCCAATGCGAGCTAATGGATAAGATCATCCTTGATTGCACAAGAGAAAGTATCAAGTACAGCAAGAATCGATGGTTTATAGAAGGTGATCCTGAGGGTCTGCTATGTGTAGAGTTCAGAGGAGACACGCTGGATGAAGCGATGGCACAAGCACAAAAGATGATTGATCATCTGAAAGAGGAAGAGATGGGCTATGCATATCCGATCATACCTCCGGACCACACGAAGAAGGTCAGGGATCTTCGAAAAGCAGGGTTAGGATTACTTGCTAACATACCAGGAGATGAGAAAGCAGTAGCATGTATAGAAGACACCGCCGTCGCACTTGAAGATCTCGCTGACTATATAGAAGAAGTTGGCAGCATGATGGATAGCTATGATCAAAAGCAAGTCATCTATGCACATGCTGGAGCCGGTGAGTTGCACCTTCGCCCTATCCTAAACCTGAAGACATCTAAAGGCGTTGAGGACTTTTATAATATCAGTAAAGCTTCCGCTGAAATAGTCAAAAAGTATGAAGGCTCTCTCAGTGGCGAACATGGCGATGGGCGTCTTCGTGGTGCTTTTATACCCATGATGGTTGGTGAGGAAAATTATAATCTATTCAAAAGAATAAAAGCAACTTGGGACCCAAACAATATCTTCAATCCCAACAAGATTGTTGATACGCCCATCATGAATACTTCATTAAGGTATGAGCCTGATGTACCTACAAAAGAGATCAAAACTATTTTCAATTTTGCAGATAAAGGCGGCATATTAAGAGCCGCTGAAAAATGCAATGGTTCAGGAGATTGTAGGAAGCTTCCACTCTCTGGTGGCACGATGTGTCCGAGTTATCAAGCCACTCGCAATGAAAAAGAAACTACACGAGCTCGAGCCAATACGCTTAGAGAGTTTCTGACTCAAAGTGACAAGGCTAATCCATTTGATCATGAAGAGATCAAGTCTGTCATGGACCTATGTCTTTCTTGTAAAGGATGTACATCAGAGTGCCCTTCTAATGTAGACATGTCTACTTTGAAAGCTGAGTTTCTTCATCAATATTATAAAACGAATATTACACCATTGCGTGCGAAGGCATTTGCATACATCGACAGCATCAACAAACTGGGTAGCATCGCTCCAAGTATATACAACTTCTTCTTGACCAACCCTCTCCTATCCAAGATTGCAAAAAGTGCATTGAGTGTAGCACCTCAAAGATCGATCCCAACCATCCATCAGTATAGCTTACGTAAATGGTATCAAAAGAATTATAAAGCAGGACCATCAAAAAATGGAACGGTTGTATTGTTCTGTGACGAGTTCTCTAATTGGAATGATACTGAGATTGGTATAAAGACTGTGCAGCTTCTACAAGCGTTAAGATATGATGTCAAAATCATAGACCACCCTGAAAGTGGTAGAGCCGCCATATCAAAAGGCCTTTTAGAAAGAGCTAAAAAAGTAGCTAATCAGAACATCACCATTTTCAAAGATGTCATCAATGAAAAAGCACCCTTGATTGGGGTAGAACCCTCTGCCATCTTGAGCTTCCGAGATGAATACCCAAAGCTTGTAGATGACTCCTTGGTTGAAGCTGCGAAGCAAATCAAAATGCATACATATATGATCGAAGAGTTTCTCGCTCAAGAAGCCAAGAAAGGCAAAATCACTTCGGCAGATTTTTCAAATACAAAAAGAGATATCCTGCTGCATGGTCACTGCCATCAGAAGTCACTGGGAGACATAGAAGACAGCGTATGGGCGCTTTCTCTACCAGAGCAGCATCATGTCACATTGATACCTTCTGGCTGTTGTGGTATGGCAGGATCATTTGGCTATGAAAAGGAACACTACGAGATCAGTCAGCAAGTGGGTGGCTTGGTGTTATTTCCATCAATTGAAAAAGCTAAAACCGAAACTATCATTGTTGCTTCGGGCACGAGTTGCCGCCATCAGATAAAAGATGGAACCGAACGTAAAGCAGTACATGCTGTGGAGGTCTTGTGGGAAGCTGTACTTTCGAAAATATAAGTTGAAGGACTATTCACCTGAAAGAAAGCTAATCACTCAGTTCTGTCGTTTGAAATACTTTTCTTTAGGTACATCTTGAATGTCACTCCAATCACCACATTAGACCATGGAATGTTCGTAACTTTCAATGTCTAATGCGCCACTTGAGAAAGAAGACCACACATATCATTGCTTATAGCCTGCTTATCTCAGCTATAGCTGTAGTAAGTCTTCCTCTTATTTCATCTACAAGCCCTGCTATATTAATGATAGAAGATTGTAGCAACGCCATTGATGATGATGCTGATGGACTGATAGATCTAAATGATCCTGACTGTACCTGCGAGTTGCTTAGCCCTGAGTCGCTCATCCCCAATCCATCCTTTGAGGAATCCACCTGTTGTCCCACAGAAAGAAGCATGCTCAACTGCGCAGTTGGTTGGGTGCAAGCGTCAGAACCGACTACAGACCTCCTTCATCCATGCGGATGGACAGGTTGGGATGCTCACTTACCGCCGACACCATTTCCAGATGGCGAGGCGATAATGGGCTTTGCCAATGGGCGAGTAGTCCCTGGATTCGCAGCCGAATATAATTGGAAAGAATATGCAGGCGCTTGCTTAAAGAGGCCGTTGAAGGCCAACAACACCTACCGTTTTGAGTTTAACATTGGCTTTACTAATGAACTTTTATCTCCGAGGCTGGATATTACCTTTTACGGTACTTCTAGTTGCGACTACTTACCTTTTGGAGTCGGGAACCCGGACTTTGGATGCCCAACTAATGGCCCAAATTGGAAGAAGTTGGGTGCTAAAAATGTCGGAGGAAGAGGTGGCTCTGAGTGGGTTAAGACTGACATTACTATAACTCCCCAAGAAGACATATATGCTATTGCCATAGGACCTCCATGCGAAGCATCGGGTGCCAACAACACGACTTACTACTTTTTTGACAATTTGATTTTGGCAGATTTACGTTCTTTTGAATTGCAAATATCGGAAGTGAATCACCCTTGTGCTGAGGACTTCACACTGAGTGTACCTGAAGAAAGAAACCTCTCATATCAATGGTATAAGGATGGTGTCGCATTGGTTGGCGAAGACGCGTCATTACTTACCAAAATCTATGGTGAAGGCCAATATCAAGTTAGGATAATAAGTGAAGGCTCCTGCCTCTTAACTAAAGCATATACATATAACATACCTATAATTGAAAATGTGGTGAGCGTAACATTATGTCACGATGGCGTTTATCAACTAGGACAAACCATCATCGCCACATCTGGAAGTTATACAGAGACGCTTAAGAATGTCAACAATTGCGATAGCATAGTAGGCCTTACTGTGGAAGTGCTTCCTCAATTAATGGATACTGTGGCCGCTAAAATATTTCAAGGAGAAACTTACAATGGTGTTGATCAATATAGTTTCAACAATGCTGGTGTCTATGACGTAAGCCTCATGAATGATATCGGATGTGATAGTCTCGTGCATCTGCAATTAGATTATTATAACGTCTACTTCCCTAACATCTTCACACCAAATGTAGATGGACTCAATAATCGATTTATAATATCTGGCAATCAGGACCTTTCCGAAATCAAAACACTGGACATCTATGACAGATGGGGACAAAAAGTGTATAGCGGCGTTAACGAATTAAGCAATGATGACAATGGTTGGAACGGTAGATACCAAGGCATCTTAATGGAGCAAGGAGTCTACACTTTTATTTCTACTTTAGAAATGAACGATGGCAACTTGAGACAGTTTCTTGGTTCTGTATTGCTCATGAAATAAAGCCAATCTGCGGCAGGTACTTATATATATCCGAAGAATTATCTTTCCATTTTAAAATTGGCTCCAGTTCTACGAAAGGCAATTTCCAATTATCACTTACCCTTTGAAAGCTTCACTTTTCCAACAAGGACAAATCTTCCTTTCGGTAAATGTTATCACCTCTTAAGCTCTTCTTTATTTTCCATAGTGCGATGCCCACATCACGATTTGCGTTAGGATTATCACTTAAGAAGTCACGCAGATATGTGTTGTACTTAAATTGCGGAGCGATCACTTTCTTGGCTTTAGTAGTCTTAGCTTCTTGTTTTAATCGCTTCCACTGATCAATGGCATCAGCTAGCGTTGCGCCAACATTTGCCTTCATCCAGTTCATGAACTTTACGCTAAACTTGAATTGTGGCCCAATCTGATGCTGAAAAAGCTGAAGTAACGAATGTCACCTTGAGTGATTCACTAGATTGATTATTAATGAAATACTCAGCTCCTCCTGCTGGTTCGAAGATGACCTCGTTGTTATCGCATGAGGACATCAAGAGCACCACGAAAAAATAAAAATTGACTATGACTAATCTCATTAACTATTTTCTAAGAAGTGATACGCATTTTACAATCAAAGGTTGGTGATCAACAAACGTTTCTTATAGCTTTCCATGAATATAAAAAACAAGTAAAAGTAATAAGGTAAAGACTGACGAGATAAGCACAAGCTTATCTCTTCTCTTAATCAATGCAAAGACAGAAAAAAGAAATGCAAACAGAAAGACTACTCCCCATGTTAAGTTCACATTAGCATACAAATCGGCAGTTTTATAATAGTAAGGAGTTGGGCCTTCTCCTCCAAAAGGATATCCTAATATTTCACCTTTAACTTTTACAGCATACCATTCTGACCAACTGATCCACGACAGCAAACCCGCAAGTAGCGTCAAAATGCTAGTAATAGTTCTTAAAACAAAATCACTGTACTTATTCATTCTTTAGTTCATCTACTACAAAGAAGCGTATCACATTAATATAAGATGCTATAATGGCATGCATAATGTCAAATCGAAGAAGAGAAACAGAACATTAATAAATTCTGATATCTGAGTTCTCCGATTTTATCTAACTCGCTCACTCCACTGCAACAAATAAAATCCAGCCAGCTTCCCCTGAGGGTCCAAAGTTGTTCTGACCTCTACATCTTCACCTCCAAACTTCCCTCTAAATCTGTAAATATCAAAAGATGGACGACTCTCGTTTCTTACCAATTGATGGAATGCCAGCTCTTCATATGCTCCATGCGTCCCAGTAATGAAGTTGTAGATTTTTCTTTGCTGCTTCTCATCATACTTTACAACCATGGCGGTAGTAGCTTCTTTATTTGACAATGGGAAAAACCCACCATTCCTCTGACTAACCAACAATCGATCTGCTATAGATCTTGCCAACTCCAATCGTTCTGGGTTCACATCGTCAGGTGAGACGGCTTTGTACCTAGAGCATGATACACAGAAGCAGATACAAACGAGTAGTAATAATTTTGGTGTGTTGATATTTTGCATATTAATTAAATTGCTTCATATATCAATTCATTGAAACACATTACTACAAAGTCTCCTGAAGATCCATTATTATATGGAAACCTTGAAATAAAACCAAGTTTCGAATTATCATAGGATTTTAGTTTCGTTTATAGACTCACATACATTTATTCGACAAGATAATCAGACCAATTAAAATCCACACCGGCGCTCTTAGCTTTTTCTTCTATAGAAACCAACCCGACCTTCCTTCTTCTTTCATTCACATTCTTGATATCCTTTATCTCGTGGAATGTTCTCGGGTTACTTGTAAATTGTGTTCCATAAATCTGAGGGTATCCGTTAAACATCAACATCCTATCTTCCATTTTCGCCATTAAGCTATCTTCTAAAAGATCCCTCTGAACCATATCTTTAAACTCAGGATAGTAGAAAGCCATTTTGCGACCACCAGCATGTTGGATGACATACCATATGGCTTCAACCTCATCTTTAGTATCTGGCCATTCGCACTGATCCAGGACAGAGATAATTGTGTCTCTATTTAGCTTATCGTTTGTTTGTATATCATCAATAAGTCCTTTCCTCACTCCCTGGTCTCTATCCAACGCTCGGCGTAACATTGCTTCTGAATCTTCACAGTCTAACTTGGCAAAATCGATATCCCAGAATGGATCCTGCTGCAATTCTCCCACTCGAATGGAAAAGAATATATTCTCATCAGTAGTCGTCCTTAATCGTACCTGATCTACAACACCATCACGATTTTTGTAAAAGTATCTTACCAGCTTTCCTTGATTGAGCAATGTTCTCAAAGAGTCTGTGATGGGCGCTCCGTTCTGGTCCTTGTATGAAAGCTTCATGAAGTCAATCTGATTGTGTCTCAACAACTCGATTGTCTCTTCTTCACTAACTAATGTATACGTGTCACTTGACTTACAACCTAGGGTCAGAAGTGCCGTAATAATCATTAATAAGATAATTGACTTCTTCAATACTTCATTGCATTTTCTAATTCGAGGCTATCAAACATATGTCTTCATCAATATCATAACATGATTATACAATTTACTCTATAGCAGTAATATAATTTATAGACTTCTTTATCCAGGCCTCTCCTTCTTTCATCAGCATTATCTTTCCATTATGCTCATAGCCACCATCATCAAAGGACTTAAACATCACTCTTGCCTCACCTTCATTAATTGATAAGATCTTAAGAAAAAGATCCATTCGACTAACCCTTATATCTGTAACTATCTCTTTATCATCGAACTCAATCGGACCTTGATCATAACCTTCAACATCGCAGAATATTGTCGTGTAAATCAGTGGACTCCTTTTTAACAGATCTTCATCTTTAAGAACTTTAAACCCCGCTCTTGAAATTGCTTCAAGCGTGTTCTGCTCACTAAATTCATAAGTACACTCCACTTCAGACTGATGCTTACAACTACTTGCAAGAACCTGATCTTGCAACATTAAAATCACTATGATCGATATAAGGTATTTTTTCATTTTCTATTCTTAATGAATGATAATATCTACCTCCACTCTTCTTTTGCTTGTTGCAAATACACTTGGAATTTTGAATTATGCCACATCACAAAAAGCATCCTATGAGCTATTCCACGAGCAAATTCTTAATCGCTCGGATAGTGGATGCCCATCACCTCTCTCGAATGGCCTATGTCGTAAACAAGGTATAAAAACTCTTTTCTTTTATTGGGCATCAGCTCATTCCTAAATCAAGAAATAAATTATAGGTCTTATCAACATCTAACGCCGTTAAAATCTCATCCTTATTACACTTAGTCATTCTCCAGCCACCTCTTCAATTGAAAAATCTAACAACCTTATATAATAGGCATCAACCGCCCTTTCGAAACCATCACGTTGATTTTGTATTTCCTGATCAACAAACTCCTGAATCACATCATCAGAAAGTTTGTCAAGATGCTCGCGCAAACCACGTTCTGCGTAATCTATTGGATAGCCTCCCAGATAATAGTGATACAAAGCAACTTTCTCTTTGTTCAACTTAATGATATAACGAACCCTATAATTACGCTCTGTTGCTTTATTGTATATAAACTCACCTTCGTCCTCTACGATTTTATATGTCGTTATATAATCCTAATTAGGGCTAGAATATTCTCCCGGATATATAATTCTGCTCGTATCAACACCACCACCGAATCTTTTAAAATAAACACCAATCTCATCATCGTTGACTTTACCTCCTTGGCAGGACATGAAGGATTGGACAAATAAGAGTAAAAAAATGTATTTGAGTAAATTCATTTGCTTTATGTAATTATATGTTCAAACACCCTCACTCCAACAACTCCACCTGTATATTATCAATAAATATATTGGTTGGCCCATTGGTATAAATTCTAAAGAATAATGTTACCAACTCCGTTCTACTGGAAATAATCAATTACGAATCTAAAGGAAGGATAGATATGCTGTGATTACTTATTGTTAGTGGCTCTTATTTATTTGAATCAGACTTTTTCTCCTTTCTAATTCTGACTCATATTTAGGGTCATTAAATGGAGTATGCTTTTCATATTCTAATTCATTCACATCGCCCAAAAAAAGCAAAGCATCAGTTTGATTTTTTAAAGGAACGTTTTCTATAAAACCACCTCCCAATTTTAACTCACTAATTATTGAGCTATTCGTTTCTATTAGTGCACCTCTATCAAGGTTAGGTAATTCCTCGTATGGAAACCCTGATGTTGTCATTGTGCTAATAAGTACAGAGCTATTATTTGACTCTTTATGTATAAGAAGCAGAGGCTTATCCATATTTCGTCCATTAAGTTTGCTGAAATGTCCGCTTCCCATTATCAAAAGTGCCTTTTGATTTTTCTGTACAACTTCTGTAATAACTTTGTCTGCATAGTACCTATCTCGCTGACCGATAAAAGCAAAATAATCTTCATTATTCTTAATCTTGCTCCAATCTATTGGTGGTTCAGCAGCAAGAACACCTATTTGATTATTTGCATTGAAATTAGAGTTTCTAATCTCTTTAAGGAATCGACTTACGCCTGTTCTATCACCAGAAGCTAAAAGGCTTGAGGTATGCTCTCTCCATAGTTTCTTTATTTTTAAAGAGTCATTAGTTCTACTAAAAATATAGTCATCCAATTCTTTTTGATAAAGTGAATTCCCAAATTCAAAAACAATAACATTTACTTTGCTTCTAAAGTCTTCATTATTTACTAAATCAATGTAGAAATCAGTTACTTGTTTTAAACCGTGAGTTTCTCCTATAGCTACTATGTCATAATTGTCAAATGCTTTGTTGATGTATTCTACTCCATCATAAATGCCATTTGTTGATGCTTGGTCTACATCCCAAACCACCGGATTATTGAAAAAAATTGTGTC
>CALIHL010000042.1 GCA_938022935.1 uncultured Saprospiraceae bacterium | reverse complement strand
AAGTGGAGTCAATGACGGCTTTACTTCAGAAGATCGTTGTAGATGGTAGAAGTACACCTGGGCCTACTCAAAGTAATGATGTTGAAGTTGACATCTTTAAAACTGATTTGAATCATAAAAAGGACTAGCTAATATTTTATGAGCCAAAAAGGAGAGATTATATATAAAAAGTGGGATCAAGCCATCAAAGCCCTTGACCTAATAGCTATCTCTGAACTATTGTTGCTAAGCCCCAAACTCATCAATCAAGGTATCATCCATTATCGAGGAAATGGAACAACTTTTCAAACGCTTCCTTTGAATATGGTCAACAGCTCTTTAGAAGCCACAAAACTCTTGATAGCAAGCGGAGCAGATCCTAATGAGCGAGGAGAAGGAAATGTATTGGCCTTACATAACGCTTCCAGCGAAGTAACAACATACTTAATAGCAAAAGGTGCTGATGTCAACCTAATAGGAGCAGAAGAATGCAGCCCATTGATGTATGAGGTCTACATGCATAACTATGAAAATGTAAAAATTCTAATTGAGCATGGAGCGGATGTTAACTACCAAAGCTATTCCGATAGTTACACTGCACTTCATTGGGCAGCAAGGAAAGGAGATAAACAATTGGCTGCCATACTTTTAGAAAGCGGGGCCAATATCAAAATCCTAAATAAAGAAAATCAAACACCCGCTGAATTAGCCAATGCGAACAAACACGATGCGGTTTTCAAATATTTATCGAAACAAGCTGATCTTCTAAACCAACAATGACTCGTATTATTTCCCAAAGGTATAATCAACTGAAAGATAAATCGCTCTTGGCATAATTGGGAAAACGACAAAACTCTCATTAGGATTAGCTTGGATGAACTGCGCTGATGCAGCATCACTATTACTTCCAAAGCTATTTGGCCCAAAGAAGTTAGCGAGTCCTGCTGTGTTGAGTAAGTTTTTAGCTCGTAATCCAATTGCAAATTTATCATTGATAGCATAACCAAGATCTGCATCTAGCGTGCTATATGCTGGTAGTGTAAAAGCGTTTTCAATATTGCCATATCTGCTGCCGATGTAGTTGAGTCCTATGCCTGCAAACCAATCATTCTTATTATAGTTTAATCGAGCACTTCCCATGATTTTTGGATTGTGTGGGATAGTATTATCGCTGAAGTCAGTTTGTTCGTCATCACCTGTGTCGATAGACTCATTGGCGTTGTACAGTGTAAACTCCGTTAGCTTAGGGCTTTGTAAAGTTGCAGATATATTGAATGTCAGCTCATCAGTTAAGACAGCTCCCCATTCTAACTCTACACCAATTGTGCGACTGCTGTTGAACTGTGTGGGCGTATAGAAAATCTGACTGGTCATATCATCAAAAACAAAATTAGAATACGCCACATCAGATAGGCTACTTAAGAACGCAGTAGCCGTAAGACTTGTAAAATCAGTGCTTTGCTTGATACCAACTTCTAATTGTCTGATAGCCTGTGCTGGTGGTGCATCAGTAGGAATCTCTTGATTAGAGAAGTTGTTGATATAGTAGTTAAGTTCTGGAGCTTTGTGTCCTAAAGAGTATCTTGCAAAAGCAGAAACCTGATCACTTAGATTATAATCTAATGCTAAAGAATAATTGATGTAACTATAATTAGCATCGATGTCATCTTCTCCAGCCTTGACAAGTGTACCAAGGTTTTCTGCTGGTGCAGATCTATCTTTTGTGCCGCTATGACCGATGCGCTCATATCTCAATCCTACATTAAGAGATAGTTCATCTAATAACTTGACATCAGCATCACCAAACAGTCCAACTTGACTTGCGCTTATATCTGCAGCTTCATAAAATAAACCACCCGGATTACTGAGTCCATTGGCATCACTGAGTCCTCTTATTGATCCATCAGGACTTGTGAGTTGAGCCGATAAAAGACGTGGCTCTGGTTCATAAGTTGCAAATAGAAAACTCGCCGTTGTCAGTATATCAACGCTACTTTTAGATAAGAACACTCCAAGGTTTAAGTCAACATCAGAGAAAGATCTTTGGAGCAAGAGCTGATTCATCCATTCATTGATCTGGTCATCTTTGTACCATGTCCCACTTCCGAGGATAGCATCGTTAGGAAGCGATCCATTGATATATTGAAATGATGGCGGGAATCCTTGAAACACTCCAAAGGCTCCTTCATTATTCACAGAGGCCACGGCTTGCCTACTTGCTACATCAGTAAATGTGACATTGCCAAGAGGAAATGGATCACCGCTTATAAAATAAGTAATAAAGTTGTCAAGTGCCAATGGCTGACCTCCGATGACCGTCTGCCAATTGATGCTCTTATTAGAATATTTCAGCTTGTCTGTGAGCCGCCATTCTCCAAGTTGGAGATCAAGTGCTAACATAGCAGAGTTCTCTTTTGCATTAATCCCTTTAGACGGATCATAATCGTAAGTACCGATAGAAGACCCATTATAAGTTCTTGGATCTGCAAGTGTTCCACCTTCTATCCCCGGTGGCAGCAAAGTCGTATTTTGAAAACTCTGACCAAATGCTGGCGTAGGATCTTCCCAGTTAGTAGCGGCCACTCCAGTATATCTATTGACTCGATCGTTGAGCGATTTGATCTTAAGGGTGACGATGCCGTTCTTAATATTCTTTCTTAGGCTGGCTTTAATTTGACCTCCATTATTCATCGCGTGATCCAGTTTTCTTGGTCCTCTATCATGACGGTACATATAGCCAAAGTCATACGACCAATCAGAGGATCCAATAGATCCTCCTGAAAAACCTTCAACCCTTAGATAAGGTCTACCACTGGCATGGATACCAGTGGTTAGTCTGTCGTGAGTTTGATATTTGCCGAAAGGCGTAGGGTGTGATATAAAATTAACAATGCCTCCAGGGCCCGAAGGCGCAAGGATACTCGACTTGCCACCTTTGATCACTTCCATTCTCGTGTGAGACACATCTGGGCGAAGAAAAAAGTCAGGGGAAAACTGATTGTATTGTACCGCAGTGATCGGCAGCCCATCCTCCTGTAGAGACATGTAGTACCATCCGATATCATCTTCTGCACTGAGTGATATACCGCGTGCATACACGCGAGAAAAGACCTCGCCAGTAGACGCATCTGCAAACACACCAGGT
Organism: uncultured Saprospiraceae bacterium; assembly: GCA_938022935.1. Taxonomy (GTDB): domain Bacteria; phylum Bacteroidota; class Bacteroidia; order Chitinophagales; family Saprospiraceae; genus JAJRXG01. The sequence continues at coordinate 18,830 of CALIHL010000042.1, read as the reverse complement.
ATCTGAGCCAGTGTCGAAGCAACACCTTGGAGTTGCTGATCAGCAGGTTGGCCAATAGATGAAAGCGACATAGGCACCTTGAGTTTTATATCTGTCGTATAGTCTGATATCACAACCTCTTTTAGCAAGAGCGGATCAAACTTAGATGTGTCTCTCTGCCCAGTCATCTCTTGCACAAACAATAGCACAATAACCGCTATAACCAGTGTTCTCATGTAGCTTATTTATACACGCAAGGTAAGCAAGGCAACTGATTCTATGTGACTCGTATGAGGAAACATGTCAACAGGTGTTACTTGATCGAGAACATACCTTTTCTTGAGCAGTTGGATGTCGCGTGCTTGGGTCGATGGGTTGCAACTGATGTAGACTATTTTTTTAGGAGCAAGCGCCAACAACGTAGTCACAACTTCCTCATGCATACCAGCCCTTGGCGGATCGGTCATGATCATATCAGGAGCTCCATGCCTTTCGGCAAATGTCGGGTCCAACATATCTTTTACATCGCCTACAAGGAAGGTGGTATTGTCTATGTTATTGATCTCAGCATTGATCTTGGCATCTTCGATGGCTTCAGCGATCACTTCTACGCCAACTACTTTTTGGCATTGGTGAGCCATATATAAAGCGATGCTACCCGTACCTGTGTATAAGTCATATACGGTGTCCGTAGGTTGTAGATCTGCCATTGATAAAGCAACATCATATAAGGTCTTGGCTTGATGACTATTGGTTTGAAAGAAAGACTTTGGACTGATCCTATAAGTAATCTTGCCAAGCGTCTCTTCTATATGAGTGGAGCCCGCTACATGATGACTCGGCAGATCATTAAATGATGAGTTAGCCTTAGTGTTGATGATGTAATGCCAACTCGTGATTTCCGGTAGACTGACTTGCATCTTTTCTAATACTGATTGTATAGCATCCTCATCGTTAGCACCAAATATGAAAGTTAACATCCAATGTCCCAATGTAGTATTGCGCACGATGATGTTACGCATCAGGCCATGATTGTTTCTGATGTCATAGAAAGACCAATCGTTCTCTATTGCTAGGGCCCGATAAGTATTTCTAATTTTATTAGTGAAGTCATCTTGGAGGTGACATTGATCTATGTTGAGCACTTTGTCAAACGCACCTGATATATGAAATCCCAATCCTGGTCTTGCTGTAAACTCTTCCTTGGAGTCTACTTCTTCTTGTGTCAACCATCGTTTTGTTGAAAACGAATATTCTAATTTGTTTCTATAATTATAGATCTTCTTTGCCGCCTTAATTGGATTTACTTTGCTATCATCATCTTTTGCTAATCTCTTGATGGCTTGCTTGACAGCGTTCTCTTTATGTAAGGCTTGTTGATTATAATCAAAGTGCTGCCACTTGCATCCACCACAAGTGCCGAAGTGTGCGCATTGTGGTGTTACTCTATGACTTGACTTGGATTTGTATCCCGATACGAATCCATGCTTTAAGCTCTTCTTCTTTTTAGTATAGACCATGTCTACTACATCACCAGGGACGGCTTCTCCCATGACAATGACAATCTCACCTGTCGGCATCCTGCCGATGGCATGTCCTCGATCAGCTATATCTATAACCTCTATATCTTCTATGATTTTTTTTCTTCTTGCCACTTAGCTCATTATTATAAATTCTGTTCTTCGATTGTTTGCTCGTCCCTCCTCTGTATCATTGGTGTCTATAGGTTCTGATTCGCCCAAACCAATTGCTGTTATTCTATCTCCATTGATGCCTTTATTGATCAATGCCGTCCTGACAGACTCCGCTCTGCTTTGAGAGAGTTTCTGATTGTCTCCATCTGCACCAACATCATCTGTATGCCCTCTAATTTCAATATTGACAGTTGGTTTATCTAGAAGGAGTTGATATAAGATATCGATTTCCACAGCTGAAGCTGCAAGCAGTTCTGCACTTCCAGAATTGAAAAATATGTTTTTCAATATGATAGGCTTGGACGCTTCTGGAGTTGCTTTGATTTCTTCTATTTTTGACAATTCTATGTCCAGCTCATAAGGATCTATGCTATACTTTAGTTCTGGATAATTGACATGATCGGAGTAAAACGTATATCCTTCTTTGTTGATATTAAGTAGTGTTGGTCTACCGATAGGAAGGGCTGCTAAGAATTCTCCATTAGCGTTAGCCGTATAGACAGTGGAGTAATTAGAATCATCCAGATATGACACTTGTATGCTTCCTTGGATGGGAATCTTAGTTGACTCATCTGTGATCTTTCCTTTTACAAAAGTCATAGGGGCTGGGCGATAAGTCATAGGTAGATCAAACTCAAATAAATCAAGATGATTTTGCTTTATGCCTTTATAATTGTCAGTAGCATAGTAGCCTCTTGTGCCATCAAGTGACACCACAAGTGCTCCATCTTCTCCAGTTGTATTAATTGGACTACCAAGATGAAGAGGCTTTGACCAAGCGTTACTTTCTAATTTAGATCTAAAAAGATCAAAGCCGCCCATAGTAAGAGGACCTTTCGATCTAAAGTATAAGGTCTGACCATCTGCATGTATGAATGGTGATTCGTCTGGGGCTGGTGTGTTGACATTAGGACCTAAGTTGACAGGTCGCGACCACTTACCCTCTTGACTAAGTCTACATGCCCATATATCTGTCCCACCGTGTCCGCCAGGTCTGTTACTTGCAAAGTATAAAGTTCTGCCATCTGCACTTAATGATGGTTGAGCATCCCAGTGTCTCGTGTTGATGGCTTTGCCCATATTAGTTGGCTTAGACCAAGTATCATCTGGTTGCTTCATGCTGCGATAGAGATCGCAACCACCAAATCCTGTTTTCTTATTACAATGTGTAAAGATGAGAAGACTACCGTCCGCAGAAAGCGTATGCGCACCTTCATTCATAAGTGTATTGACTTCTTCTATTGCTTCTGTCTCGTATCCAGCTTCTGTTCTTGTCGCTATGAATAAATCTTCCTGATTGAAAAATCTTCGAGTAAAGATGAAGGTCGCATCATCAAGTGTAAACTGTGGTAGATATTCTGAGTTGTCAGTATTGATCGCATCACCAAATGGGCGTAGATTGATATTACTTTGATTTTCTAATGAGGCAAGTACAAAGTTTAACTGCTCTATCTCTTTATCAATCTTAGGGATGGTAGGAGATCCTGGCGGCAGCAAAGATTTGAAAGTTTTATAGTTGTCTTTGGCTGCGGGAAAGTCTTCTCTCTTTTTATAAATACTTGCCAGTGATCCATATAGCCTTGGATCATCCTTAAAACCCATATCCTTAAGCTGCTCCATGTATGACAATGCCTTATCCTCTTCTTGAATCTCTTGATGAAGAGAAGCCAGTTGCATAAGGATGGCAGTATCATTTGAGTTCTTTGCAAGGTCTTTTTCTAACTTGACTATTTTTCTTTTTAGGTCTTCGTCCGTTTCGTAATCAGGGACTTGTTGATTAGTCTTAGGTAAGCGTGATTGCGGTTCTGAAGAAGATGCGCATCCTACAGCTATCAGTAAGATGTAAACCCAGAAGCAAAGATGTAAAGCTTTCATAGTCTTAGTGCTGAGCATGTATAACGTAAAAAAGAGTAGGGCAGTGCTTATTTCTTTTCAGCCAGAAGGGCTTTTGCTTTTTTCGATCCGAGTTTCACCGCTTTTTTAAGATCTGCTTGAAAGTCTTTTGCACCAAGTTCTTTTTTAGCGCGACCTCGATCATAATAAGCTTCATGAACATTCATATGCTTCATCTCATCTGAGTGAAGACTAATGGCTTGATCCAATGCTTCAATGGCGTCTTTGTGTTCTCCCATCTCTGTGAGCACCTTGCCGTATAGAGCAAACGCTTTCGGGCGTCTTCTGAAGTTAGAGTCGCCCTCTGGAAACTTCCGCTTTGTAAAGAATTTAAGTTCAAAGACTGCTTTCTCCCAATCTTCTGATTCTATAAGACATTCTGCTTTGCGCAGTCGTCCTCTCCAGTGTAACGATTCTAAAGCAACCGACTTCTTGACAGTCTGAGTAAAACACTCTGTTGCTTCTTCGTTGTTTCCTTCGTTAGCAGTTATGATGCCTTTACCGTAGTAAGCAAATGCTATAGAATCATCAAGCTTGATCGCTTTGTTGAAGTCATACAGGGCATCACTATAGTTTTTCAACCTTAAGTTGACCCATCCTCTTCGCTCGTATGCTTGTGCATGCTTTTCAAAAGATTCTATCGTCTTACTGAAAGCTTCAATAGCTTCAGTTTCTTTTCCTTTCTCCTTGAATAGTTTATCTCCTTTGTTGAACTGCGTAACGACTGTTCTGTCACTGTCAGGAGAGATGTTCGCATGATTTAACACTTTGCCTTCTTCTATCATCCAAGCTTGCATCGATCCTGCAACTGCAAACTGTGCGCAGTAACTAAGTAGATCAATCGTATTCTTAAAGTTTTTGTCAGAGGCGTTGCCAACAAATCTTGGGACGTATAAGCAGAGTTCTTCAGGATTAAAGACATCTTCCAATGTCAACATAATATCACTCTTGTAGTAGGTCTCGGTTCTGTACTCAAACATCTTCACCACTTTGTCGTAGCTCTTTTGAGTGCCGAATGCTAACCTGCCTTGGATGATGGATTTGTAGAACATCGTGGCTGCAAATATACTTGATAATCGCCCAATCAATAGCGACAGCAATAGTAGTTTAACAACAATTATTGCATAGCAATTAAACTCATATGTGTTAAAAAGCCCAAGACCTAAGCGGACAGGCTCTTAACCTCTGTCTGGCGCTTGTCTTCTCGGTTGATTAAGATGCTGATGCAAATAGATAATATCGTATAAGCTGTGAAGAAAAATGCTCCTGGCGCGAGTCTTGAGTAGTTAATCGTCTCGACTGCAAAGGCACCATCGTTACGAGATATACTATTCAATTGTGCGGAGATGATCCCGTAAAACCCGATGTACGCCATGAAGATGGCAACTACAAAGACATCTGCCATGCTCCATTTACCTAAGTGAAAGATGACTCCTTTAGCAAGTGCGCTGTTGCGGATCTTATCTGTGATGATGTATAACCCAGACAAGATCAACTTGAAAAAAGGAAAGACTATACTGAATAACAACACCAATGCACCGACTAACTTAAGGTCCCAACTACCGCCTTGCCATAGTGTCTTGGTGACCTCCACGATGGACTTACTTTGATAGTAGATCACTTGCTCTTCAAACTCTATCGGCTGACCCAGCAAGCTAAATGCAAATGAGTTGAGCCGTGCGTCGATGTCAATCATAGGCATAGACACGCCCAATATCAATAAGAATATCGAACCTAGGGTAAGCGCCCCGACCATCCACTCGAATCCTGCAACTTTACCCAATATCACAGCACCTATGATCACACCGAGCATGATCAGGCATAAGATGAGTATCTGTTGATTGATCATCTTGTCTAAGATGGCAACTTCTTGATGTAGATATTGATCGGTAGTAAGCAAGTCTTGTTTTTCATATTTGGCGTAGACCGCTTCTCTTCTGTCCCTATAAACTGCAGTCTCGTCATCTATAACCAGTCTGAGTAGCTCTGCTTGTAGGTACTGCTTGATGAGTGGTTCATTTGACTTGATCTCTTTGACGATCTGAGCTGATAGGATCGGTATCTGTGGTTTCAAGTCGAGGCTCTTGATAAGATCTGGGACTTGACTTTCAATCATTTTTAAGATGAACGGATTGAGATCGCCATTACGCTTTACTTCTGTAAGGATGACGGATGATAACTCGCCATCCTCAAAATAGATCTTGTGCATCGTTCTGAGGTAGCCTTTGATTTGGTCATCGAGTGCTACATATGTTTCTTCTGTGAAGTTGAAAGACTTAATCTCTTCTTTGATGATGTCAAGCGCTTTCTCCTTCCATAATTGCATATTGAAGAGCTCATAGTTGACCATATTGATCTCTGCATAATCCTCCATCTTTTCTTTGCGGTCATGAACCGTAGAATATAGGTTCTTAGCAAAGTAAGCCGCCGCTACTAAAAGTAGAACCTGAGCCGCTATGAGTGCATTCTTCATTCTTCAAATATACATTAGACAAGCCAAGCATTGGAACCTCTTTGACATATGGTGTTATTTCATCTGCCAATGACTTAGTTTTGCAGGATGTTTCCAACATATGATGTAATTGTAGTGGGCGCTGGACATGCGGGATGCGAGGCAGCAGTGGCGGCAGCTAACATGGGCTCTAAAGTCCTATTGGCTACCATGAATATGCAGACGATAGGTCAGATGTCCTGCAACCCTGCTATGGGTGGAGTGGCCAAAGGTCAGATCGTAAGAGAGATAGATGCGCTCAACGGATATTCTGGTCAAGTGACAGATGCCAGCACGGTACAGTTTAGGATGCTCAATAAGTCTAAAGGGCCGGCTATGTGGAGTCCTCGTGCGCAAAATGATCGTATGCTCTTTGCAGGCAAATGGCGCTCTATGTTGGAAGCACATCCTAACATAGACTTTTGGCAAGAGATGATTAGCGGCATCATCGTCGATGGAGACATCTGTAAGGGAGTGATGACTGGGATAGGTATAGAGATCAAGTCCAAATCTGTTGTTCTGACCAACGGAACCTTCTTAAACGGCTTGATACATATTGGAGAGAAGCAATTTGGCGGTGGTAGAGCGGGAGAGCGAGCATCGACTGGGATTACAGAGCAGTTGATTGGCCTTGGCTTTGAGTCAGGTCGGATGAAGACTGGTACACCGCCGAGGATAGATGGCAGAAGCCTGGATTATACCAAGATGGAGGTGCAGCCTGGAGATGACAATCCTCAGAACTTCTCATTTATCAATGATAAAAAGATAGAAAAGCAACTACCCTGTCATGTCACTTATACAAGTGTTGATGTTCATGATGAGCTGCGCAAGGGATTTGATAAGTCTCCAATGTTCAATGGTCGAATCCGAGGACTGGGACCTCGCTATTGTCCATCGATAGAAGATAAGATTGACCGTTTTGCAGAGCGAGATCGACATCAATTATTTGTTGAGCCAGAAGGTTGGGATACATGTGAGATCTACGTCAATGGATTTTCTTCTTCGCTCCCAGAAGATGTACAGTTTAAGGCATTGAAGAAAGTACCGGGATTTGAAGAGATGAAGATGTTCAGACCTGGTTATGCTATCGAGTATGACTTTTTTCCACCTACGCAGCTAAAGGTGAACCTTGAGACAAAGCTGGTTCATCACTTGTTCTTTGCTGGTCAGATCAATGGAACTACGGGTTATGAAGAAGCTGCTTGCCAAGGTTTAATGGCAGGACTCAACGCTCATCTTACGATAAATAACGAGGAGCCATTCGTATTGAAAAGATCAGACGCTTATATAGGAGTCTTGGTAGATGACTTGGTTAATAAGGGTACAAAAGAGCCATATCGGATGTTTACCTCAAGGGCAGAATATAGAATTCTGATCCGTCAAGATAACGCAGATCTAAGATTGACGCCGATGATTGAAAAGCTTGGCATGCAAGGGCTTGGAGATAGGGTAGAGCGAGTGGAAAAGAAGAAAGAGTCAATGAAAGAGATAGAGAGATATATCGCTCAGACCTCTGTAACGCCAGACCAAGTCAATGGTTGGTTGGCTCAGAACAATTCTTCTCCACTGAAGCAGTCGGTGAAGATGAGAACTGTGATCTCGCGTCCACAAGTCAATATGGAAGAGCTAAGAAAAGTCATGCCATCTCTGGATGAGTTTTTAAGTCAGTTTGCTCCTGATCATATCGATTCTGCAGAGGTCAACCTCAAGTACGAAGGCTATCTCAATAAAGAACGAGAAATGGTTGAAAAAATGAATCGCTTAGAAGAGCTCATTCTTAAAGATGACTTTAACTACAACGGTATAGCTTCTTTGTCTATCGAGGCGAGAGAGAAGCTACATGAGATTAGGCCTAGAACATTAGGACAAGCAAGTCGCATCAGTGGTGTGTCTCCTTCAGATATATCCGTCTTATTAGTACATATAGGACGTTAAAGTATTTTTATAATTTCGTCATTTAGGATTTCTTTGTTGAATAAAGTCGTTATTAGGAATATGAATGTGTGGATACACATAATTTTATTGTTAGGGATGACTACAGGCCTTTCTGCCCAGACCCTGACGAGTGATCAGCGAGACTTTCTCAATAAGGAGATAAGGTTTCTCAATGAATCGATACACCGGATGGTGATCGTCTTTCAAGTTTATGAAAACTATAACAGTGAGATCACAAAACATGTAGATCTACCAACTAATGAAGGGATAAAAAATACATCATCCCATCTTCCTGAAAATCTTTTTGCTGACAACAACTTGGTTCGCCGAGGTGACTCGCCTCTAGAGTTGTATGCTGAGTTGAGTGCTGATCCGATGAAGGATAAGATGCCGCTCAACAACTGGTCCCTGATCCAAGAAGCCAAAGGAGTAATAGACTTTCTCAATAAGGATCGAAAGAAGATGGACAACATCATCGACAACGAAGATCTTGAGAAGTTTTCTAATATACAGATGATTTATGGTGAGATAGAGAAAGCGCTTGAGTACTATGATAAGCTGCGATCCACAGTCAAGGTATTTGAAAAACTTCACCTCAATACTTACCATGCCCAAGAGATATCACCTGAGAAGAAGCAGGTCTATACAGCCATCTTAGAGTTGCACTACGATGTCAAGAAGTTAGTGAGACAACTCCGTGCCGATAGCAGGAGTGGTGTCTCAACCAGTGTTACCAAATTAGAAAAAGAGATAGGATGGCTCAGAGCATGCGTAGCGAAGTTAGAATCCACTCAACAGCGTTCAGAACTAAACTCTGTGGTGGTTAATATAGAGAAGTTAATAGCTGAGATCAACAACTACTTGGACAACAAGCCAGTGCCTGCTGGATACGAGCCATTTGGCAGAGGCTACTATTATCATAACTATGAGCTGCTCCCGAAGATCAACCAATACGGATCTGGGTACGTCTGGAAGCTGGGAGAGTTTTTTAAAAAGTATGAATGGCCTGTTTTGAATCTTTTAGAAGAACCGCACTATATAAAAGTTGTTTATCCTGAGCGCATTCCGATTGAGATGATGGCTGGCGATGGCATCGATCCAGATGAAAATATAAGAGAGCTAATAGCCGCTGAACTTCCTCAACTTGAAAAGATAGTAGTAGATACTACAATTGATGCGCCTAAAGAGCCTGAAGAAGACAAGGTAGAAGAGGAAGTAAAAAAAGTTGTGCCGCCACCTGTTAGTATTATAGCTAAAGAGACGATCAAGGTCGACAGCGCTTTCTTTGAGATCAGCCTGTATGATCACTTGAGAAAGGATGGAGATAGAGTGTCTATCAATGTCAATGGTCAATGGGTACACGAGCGGATATCCCTTGAGAAGAAGACTACTAAAATCAAGTTAGAGATTAACAACGGAGCGGCTAACTATATCATCATCAGAGCTGACAATGAAGGATGGAGCACACCCAATACAATAGGTATCAGTTATAAAGGTAGAGTGACTGAAAACAATGTCTCGTTTAGGCAGGACCTGAAGACTAATGAGGCGATTGAGATTAGATTTATAAATTAGAATTTATTCTAATTTAATCTTGGAGAAGCTACCATAGTAAAGTCTGGCACGACGATATCCATCAGTTCATCATCTATGTCTCTTTGCATAGTGAAGAATCCCTTCATCATTCCTATTTCAGAACTGAAGGGACACCAGGATACATATTCATGAGAAGCTCCCGGTGATAAGATCGGTTGTTCGCCGATCACGCCATCTCCTTGTACCTCTCTATGGTTAGTGTTAGAATCAAAGATGTACCAGTGACGTCTAAGTAGTTGTACAGTATAATCACTTTCATTTACAATAGTGATCTTGTAACTAAACACGTATCGATGTTCTGTTATGCTACTATGTTTGGGCTCATATCGAGACCTGACACTTATCTTTATTCCATTAGTGATACACGCGGGCATGTGGCTGAGCTTAGATTTTGATCCAATATAATAATCACTATCATATTAGGATATATGATAGACAACTTTTGTTGCAAAAGGTTTTTTGTAATCCCTGAGTGGCTTCTTACAATACGTTGGCGAGCTGCTCTTTTATTTTGTCTAACTCTACCTTCATCTGTACAACGATTTGCTGTAGCGGACTGTACTGGGCCTTAGAGCCAAGTGTGTTGATCTCTCTTCCCATTTCTTGCGAGATGAAGTTCAGTTTCTTACCCTTATTGCTCTCTTTGTTCTGGACTGTGTCTAGGAAGTATTTGCAGTGTTGCGCCAATCGCACTTTCTCTTCATGAACATCTAACTTCTCGAGATAGTAGACGATCTCTTGCTCCAGCCTGTTTTCATCAAGTGATTCATTTTGCAAGTTATCCTGGATAGATTTTCTGATCCGCGTTATCAATTCTTCCTTACGCTTAGCTTCGTGTTCCTCAACTTTAGAAAGCTCTACTTCTATGGACTTAACTCGTAATGTTAGATCGTCCAGTAGAGAATCCCCTTCCTTCTTCCTAAAACTATTGAGCTCAACGATAGCTCGATCTAATAGCTTTAATATGAATGCCCATTCGCCATCACTTACTTCCTCATCATTAGGTTGAACCACATTAGGGATTCTTATGATGGTCTGGATAAGATCTTGGTTGTGTAGATTGTGTTTTTCTGATAAAGTAGATAACTGGCTGAGATAGGATTCGATTAGTGGTAGGTTGAGCTTATAATCACCTTCAGTATCTGTGTCCTGCGCGGAAATATTGCAGTCAATTTTGCCCCTTTGGACTTGACCCATGATAATTTTTCGTAGCTCAATCTCTTTTGATCTGAGATAAGGTGGAGTCTTAAGCCTAAGATCTGAGACCTTGCCATTTAACGTTTTAACATCGATGGTATAAGACTTTCCCTCGTAAGTTTCCGTGGCTTTACCATAACCTGTCATTGATAATAGCATAGATCTGCTTTTATTGAATTGTGATTAATAAAGCCGCAAATGTAACATATTGCTATTATGACTTATATGTAAAGTCCTCAAAAAATCCAACAAAAGTTATGATAACTAAATAATTTTACGAAATTTGCCGCGGTCACGTACCTCGACTGAGCTGTGTAACTAATTAAGAACCAACTATTTAAAGTACCCATGCGCAAAGCTGAACTAGTTAATTTGATATCAGAAAAGACTGGTGTTCCTAAAGTTGATGTTTTAGTATCAATGGAGACCTTCTTTAACGAAATAAAGGACACCCTCGCGGGTGGAGAGAATGTATATATCCGTGGATTTGGATCATTTATCATCAAGAAAAGAGCAAAAAAGATTGGTAGACATATCAAGAAAAATGTCTCTCTTGAAATCCCAGAACACTATATCCCTGCATTTAAACCTGCCAAGATATTTGTCGATCAAGTCAAAGATTCAGTTAGCTCTTTACCGAAAGAGGATTCTTAATCTTTTATAAAAATGGCAATAACTAAATCCCAGATTTACACATTGTTAGGTTTTGGTGTTTTGATCTTATTGCTGATGGCGATGAGGACAAAACCTCAAGATCTTTTAGATAAAGAGAAGAATCGTTCTCTTAATCTTCAATCAACAGATGTCAATATCCTAAAGCAAGAAGCTGCAGCTACACTTAGTGATAATAACAAAGCACGTATCCAGATCTTAGAGTCTGAGTTAGGAAAAGCTGATGAAGACACTATAGATGAGATCTATAAAGATCTATCATCTGTATGGTATGATGCAGGAGAGATCGGTATCGCTGGTCATTATGCAGAAGAAGTTGCTACTAAAAACGAAGATGCTGCGTCATGGGGTATAGCAGGTACCACTTATGCACTGTGTGTGAAGAGATCAAAAAAGGATAAAGAAAAGACGCTTTGTCTTTCAAAAGCCATAGAAGCTCTTGAAAACGCCATCTCACTAGATCCTGAAGACTTGAGTTATCAGATCAACAGAGCAGTGATATTAGCCGAAAATCCACCTCCGAGCAATCCGATGCAAGGTGTAAAGCTCTTGCTAGATCTCAATAAAAACTTTCCGAAAAACGTGCCTGTCATCAATAATATAGCGAAATTCGCAATCCAAACTAATCAGCTTGACAAAGCAGAGCAAAGATTGTTAGGAGCTATAGAGTTAGATCCGACAAACGTTACGTCATACTGTCTCCTTGTGAAACTATATAATGCGAAAGGAGAAAATGACAAAGCTTCCATTTATCAAGCAAAATGTCAATAAGAGAGCCCTTGGGCTTGAAAACATAAAGAAATAGCTTATGCCGTGCGGTAAAAAAAGAAAAAGACACAAGATTTCTACTCACAAGAGAAAGAAAAGATTAAGAAAAAATAGACATAAGAAGAAGAAGTAATCGAGAGATTACTTCTCACTTCTTTTTATTGAATATCAGCAGATATCTAAACTTAGCATCAACCTTCCCTCACACAACATAAGTTCTCAAATGCTTGTGTTGCTCTCAAATAAAAGCTCTTCTGATTTGCATCAGTTTCTGCTGAATCGTGCCATCTAAGCGCACGCTCAAATCATGTAATGGACAAAGAGTTAATCATAGACTCTACAGGAGAAGAGGTGGATATTGCCATCCTTCAAGATCGAAAACTTGTAGAGCTACACCGTGAAAAATTAGGTAACGACTTTAATGTAGGAGATATATACCTTGGAACGATCAAGAAAACAATGCCCGGCCTCAATGCTGCATTTGTTGAGATTGGACACACCAAGGATGCATTTCTTCATTATACAGACTGTGGACCGAAGCTTTCTTCGATCACGAAGTACACCTCAGGTGTCACTAAAAAACATATCAATACTTCTAAACTCGACAACTTCAAGATTCCTCAGGATATCGACAAGCGAGGAAGTATAGAGCAGGTACTCAAGAAAGGGGATCCAATACTCGTACAAGTTCTTAAAGAACCCATCTCAACTAAAGGCCCAAGGCTTAGTTGCGAGGTTACGATCCCTGGAAGATATGTGGTCATCAGCCCGTTCAAGAACATCATCGCAGTATCGAAAAAGATACCTTCTGAAAAAGAGCGCTCTAGACTAAAGACGCTTGTCGAAAGTATCAAGCCAAAGAACTTTGGTGTGATTGTTAGGACAGCTGCTGAAGGGAAAAAAGTAATTGATATCCATGAGGACATCATGGCACTTACTGCTAAGTGGGATCAAATCTTTGAGCAACTAAAAGATGCTCGGAGATATCAACTCTTACTTAAAGAGCTCGATAAGACGGAGACTATACTTAGAGACATCCTTAATGATTCTTTCAACAGAATCGTAGTCAATGACAAGAAGACATACAATAGTTTAAAGGATTATTTAGGTACTATCGCTAAGGACCAAGTGAAGTTGCTCAACCAGTACAATGGTAAGCGTCCGATCTTTGAATCATTTGGGATAACCAAGCAAATAAAGTCCTCCTTCGGTAAGTCACTTACAATGAAAAGTGGGGCTTACTTAATCATAGAGCATACAGAAGCGATGCATGTGATAGATGTGAACAGTGGTCCGAAGATGAAAAACTTGGACCAAGAGAGCGCCGCGTTGTCTGTTAATCTCGAATCAGCAGATGAGATAGCACGACAGATGAAGCTCCGCGATCTGGGCGGTATCATCATTATAGATTTTATCGATATGCGTAATCCAGAGAACAAGTCGAAGCTTGTTAAGGCATTTAGAAAGGCGATGTCGACTGATAGAGCGCAGCATACGATTCTTCCGTTGACGAAGTTTGGTTTGATGCAGATCACGCGCCAGCGCACGCGTCCTGAACTTAATATTAAGACAGCAGAGGTATGCCCAAGTTGTAAAGGAACCGGCAGTGTAACACCGAGTCTTCTTGTAACTGACGATATCGAACGCAGCCTTGATATGGTATATAGCTCAAGGCCGAAGTCTAAGGTTACCATGATGGTTCATCCATATGTTAAGTCTCATGTGACGGCGGGATTTCCGAGTCTAAGAATGAGATGGTATATGCGATATAACAAATGGATCACTGTTAAAGATGATCCAAACTTGGCGTTGAACAACTACAGATTTTACGATCATAATAATGACGAGATAAGGCTTGACTAATACGTTCTCTCAAGCTTAACAGTTCTATTGTCACTTAGTCATCATCAGGTCTTATCTTACGATCTGAGTTACTTATGTCAGAGGATAAGCACGTATTAGATCTATACAAAGGAAGAAGGATCCTCATTGCTCCACTTAACTGGGGATTGGGTCATGCGACACGGTGCACCCCTGTTATTAAGGTGCTTTCTATGGATAATCAAGTATCAATAGCCTCTGATGGTCTTGCTTTGGATTGGTTGAGAAAAGAAGTTGGTTCTGCATATCACTACTATCTACTACCTTCTTATCATGTGAAATATGACCAAGCCAACCCTTGGGTCAATCTTCTAAAGTATGGCCCAGCCATAAGATCTGCGATCTCCAAAGAACAAAAGAAGACAGCTTCAATCATAGCAAAAGAAGGTGTCGATCTAATCATATCTGACCATCGACTTGGCGTTAGAGCTTCAGGCGTCGAAAGTATCCTAATTGCTCACCAACTAAGGATCCCACATCAGAATAGCTTCATCTCTCATCTAACTTCGAAGATTCAGCAGCGCTATATCAACCAGTTTGATGAGTGTTGGATCCCTGATTACGAGCAGCCTAGAGACAGGCTCTCAGGCACTATGTCGGAGCCAAGGCTAAAGATAGATAAGAAGTATATCGGTCCACTATCTCACATGGCAGCGTATGTGGATCGCTTGGGCAATCACAACTCTACTATAGATACCTACGATGTCGCGCTGATATTGTCTGGACTTGAGCCAGCCAGGAGTTTGCTTGAAGAGAAGCTAACAACTGTGCTTTCGCAAATGAAGGACATCAAAGCAGTTTGTATAAGAGGCACTTCTCTTCCTCCTAATAAGAGCATGCACGCTAACATCACTTATCATGACATGGTCAGCTCTAGAGAAGTCAGAAAAATCATCAATCAATCTGAAGTCGTTATAACAAGGTCTGGATATAGCACGATCATGGACCTTGATCACTTCAAGAAGAAAGCCATCCTCATACCGACGCCACATCAACCCGAGCAAGCATATCTAGCTAAGCTTCATGATGCCCGGGATAGGAGTATATCCCTCTTAGAAGAAGATATCAATGTCGAAAAGCTTCAGAATAGTCTCCAGAGACTGTTAGAGTTATCTAAATAAAAGTGGTATTTTTTTACTGGTAACTTCCTACACACCATTAACATATACTATATGTTATACATGAAGAGCTCTGATCAATAGGCTCTTATAAGTTACGATTATCGATATGTAAAAACAGCCTATTAAAGAGTAGGAGCTAGGGTATACGTTACACATTACTTAAAAATGTCATGGCATCGTTTGTGCCATAATAGGGATATAACCAGATGTCATACTTACTATCATTTAAAACCATAGATAACATCTGCGGTGCTAAAGAGCACCGACAGATACATTAACCAAAAGATTTTAATACTGATTCTTATGGTGCATTTTTTACAAGACCGATCAAAACTCTATTATGATTCAGGACGAACCAGCCATGCACAAAGACTTGCGTTTTTGGCTTGCCATGGCGTTCTTCGGGGCACTACTCATTTTCTTAATAATAACGTACCCTCATTGATTATTTTATAATCTTGAGGCTTAGGTCCAGGCTTTGAGCTGAATGTGTTAGAGCGCCGACGGAGATAAAATCAACTCCTGTAGCGGCTACTGCTTTGACATTATTCAGCTTAATGCCCCCTGAGGCTTCTACTTCCAGTCTATCACCAACCAACTTCACGGCCTTCTTCATATCCTTCAACTCAAAGTTATCCAACATCACTCTTGGATTACCTTTTAGGGTCAACACCTCTTTTAGTTCTTTATAATTTCTAACCTCTACGGTCATACCAAGATCAAGTCCTGACTTCTTTAGATATCGGTTCGCTTTCTGTATTGCTTTAGTGATACTCCCAGCGGCCTCGACATGGTTATCTTTGATCATGATCCTATCATAGAGTCCGTCTCTATAATTAGAACATCCGCCTACAGTCACCGCCCACTTTTCTAAAAACCTAAGCAACGGTGTAGTCTTCCTAGTATCAAGTATGGTTACATCATGCTTCTTTGTCGCATTGTGAAACTTTCTGCTCAACGTTGCCACACCACTCAGTCGTTGCATCACATTAAGTGCCAGTCTTTCTCCCATGAGCAAGGCTTGACTATTGCAGGTGAGGTAGAAGGAGATGTCACCGTATTTTGCGACAGCTCCATCATCTTTGATTACCTCTATCTTAGCCTTTGGATCCAAGTATCTAAAGATCTCTTTTGAGATAGCGACTCCAGCCAATACTCCTTTGTCCTTGACCAGTAGCTTTGCCTTGCTCTTTTGTCTACTCGGTATACATGCGCGACTGGTATGATCACCATCTCTTACATCTTCTTGTAAAGCTTTCTTTATAAACGATCGAAGCTTTCTTTTATCCAATTTTGTGGCCATAACATGCTTGCTTTTATAATCCGGTGTAATTTAAGACGTTAGTTCATCAAATAAGAGGAAGTCATCCTCAGAAGTGATAAATATTAAACTTTGATTGATGCAGTTTAGCTTGGCCAGATTCTTTGGCTTCTTAATCTTTTGTATTGCTATCATCTTTTGTGTGGCTTGTGAGCTTGATGCTACTCAACAAGAAGAATTAGCTCCTATTGATCCGACGATATCAACTGACATCATTAGGTTTGATCAGTTGGTCCATGAACTTCCGACTGAAAACATATTGGCTGGATATGATTCTTTAATCAAGGTATATCCAAAGTTTGGAGCGCTATATCGAGATGAGCTGCTTCAAGCAAAGACACCAGAAAGGTTAGAGACAGAACTCTTAGTTGATCATAAAGACACTTCGTTCGTGTTGCTCTATGACGATGTGCAAAAGATAATGGGGGATCTCTCGGATGTCAAACCCGAGATCGATCAAATGTTAGAAAACTACCTAAGTGTCTTTGATTTGCCCGCAAGTCGATTACCTAATGTCTATACATTTGTCTCAGGGTTTTCTTATTTGGCATTCTTATTTGATGATGGAGGTAAGGATGGTATCGGAGTAGGATTGGATATGTTCTTGGGCGACCAGTTTCCATACACAACAGTTCATCCTGCTAATCCAAACTTTTCTAAGTACCTAATGCGTACTTACAACAAAGAACATATGGCCAGAAAGATAGCCGAAGTTCTAGTAGAAGATCAGATGCATCCGCCAGCAAAAAGTGATTTTTTGACATTGATGGTTTGGGGTGGTAAGAAGCTTTACCTTATGGATCAAGTGTTAGACTTTAAGTCTGATTCTATTGTCATAGAATACACAACTGATCAATTGACTTGGTGCCAAGAGAACGAGCCTCAACTATGGAATCACTTTTTTGAAGAAGATTTGTTTTATGAGACCAATCTTACAAAGTTTAACAAGCTCATCGCTCCTGCACCTACGAGTCCGGGTATGCCTCAAGCGGCTCCTGGCCAAACAGGCAACTATATGGGCTGGCAGATTATCAAATCTTACATGAAACGATATCCAGAGACTTCGGTTAGAGATTTGATCAACTTGGTTGATGCTCAAAAACTTTTAGATCTATCTAAATATAAACCAGGTCGATAGTTACTCTGTTTCAATAGTTGGCGCTGCAAGAGGTGCGTTCGTTTGAAAATCATACAAGGTTAAGAACCTGATACGATAGTGCGTCTGCCACATCTCCCAAAGCGCTTGATAGTAGCTTCGTTCTGCTCCTGCATATTCTTGAATGGCAATATTTAGATTGGTAGCATCTTGCTTTCCCAGTTGATATCTTTTCTTAGTTATCTCTTCTCTCTTTCCAGCAATGTCCAATGCAGTCTTTGCAAGAGATAGTCTATTCCTCACTAAGTCTAATTGCTCAATTGCAACTTCGATGTCTCGCTTGAAGCTGATTTTTTCTTCTTGTATCAAGAGTTCTTCTAACTCGATGCTTGACTCGGCTATTTTTCTTTGAGCTTTTGTTCTTCCCCAATCTGCTATTGGCACACGGATACTAAGTCTTACACTCTCTTGATCTTTAAGTCCAGAAAACACATCTCCAAAATTTTGAGCTGAGTTGGTCAAGCCAAATCTTCCATTTACACTAAGCTCAGGTTTATTGGCTTGCTTGGCCTGTTCCAATTCTAATTGGGCATTTTTTATCCTGAGCATAAAATCAGTTATATCGCTGCGGTGTTCATTGGCAAAAAGAAGGGCCCTTTCTGCGTCTATGATGTATGCTTCGATTTCTCCCGGATCTTGTAAATTAAACACAACTTCTTCCTTAATACTTAGATAATCTCTGAGTATCTCAGTTTTGTTTTGCTTGTCTTGCTCAAGTGTTGAGACAAGTGCATCAGCATTGAGCGCACTTAGTCCTACCTGAAGCATTTCTGTTTCTCCGATTCGGCCTAATTCAAATCTCTTTCGAGCTGTACTTGCTAAGCTGTCGAGGAAGTTGAAATTATCTTTTGCAGTTTCGAGATTAAGTTCTGTTTGGTATAAGTCAAAAAATCTATTCACGACTTCAACAGCAATCATCTCATACTCTTCTACGTACCTTTTTTCAGCTTGCTTGTATTGCAACTCCATCAATTCTTGGTCCCATTTGATTCTATTAAATTGAAAAAGCGGCTGATTAAAACCTATACTCAAAGGAGTAGAAAGGTAAGAGCTAGACTTGTTCTGTGTACTGGTGCCAAAGAGGTCTAATCGTTCAACGTCTGTACTTACAAAAAAGGAACCACCT
>CALIHL010000041.1 GCA_938022935.1 uncultured Saprospiraceae bacterium | reverse complement strand
CTGATCCAAATGGAGGCCCAACGATTCCCATTGAAACAATTGTCTATGTGAAAGGAGCAATAGAGATAAACCATACATGGTCAAAATAAATGAAAAACGACATATAACAAGCTGTGACCACGATCATAGCCGCCTATCGGCAGGCTACGACGGGTACAGCCGATACGTCGTCCGTCCGTTATGCATAAACAAAAATTAAAAAAATGAATTTATAAAATCGGATAACCTTCCCGAAAAAATCAATTTAAATAGTTCAGATGTACTTCTTGTAAAAAGAGAAACTGGAAAAATTGAAATTGGGTTCTACAACTATGATAATATTGGAGACAACTCTGGCTATTTCAAAACACCTTGAAGGCTTCCCCAAAAATCTGCTGTAGATGATAAACATAACCTTATAGCAGACTCATGAAAGGCTTTAGTATTATAAAACTTGCCCTACCCCACTAAATCATGCGCTAAGGCTGGCACATCTTCGTTTTCATAGTAATGGGTTGCATCTTTCATCAAAGACGCTAATATCTCACGCTCTTGAGATAAACGCTCTGGCGTCCACTCCAATGCTTTAGACAAGCGCTGTAAGACAGGATCTTGGATTTTGTCTATGCTCAGTATATCAAAGTAGAGTCTGCCCGTGCGCCTAACAAAAAAGTCCTCGGCCCTTTGTATCATCTCATGATCCAGACAGAAGTTAACTTCTGATAAAGCGATAGAGACGTCATGATCAGCACCTTGGTTTTCTAATGCACTTTCTAAAATATTTGCCGCTTGACGGCCATAGTTAGTAACCAGATACCACCCATAGTGTCGATCAATACTAGTCTCACTACACTGATCGGAGACTTGAGCGATATAAGCTCGTACTGCTTTGTTGTCCCGAAGCGGCTCTGGTGTTAGTGCAATCTTCTTCGTGATTGATTTTTCAAACTTGACGTCTGACGCATTAGACAACTTTTGAATCACCTTATCAACAATACGCTCCGCCATCTTTCTATAACCCGTAAGCTTTCCGCCCGCAATTGACACAAGACCGTCTGGTGCTTCAAAGATCTCATCCTTGCGACTCAACTCAGAAGGCGACTTCCCATCTTCGTGTATCAGCGGCCTAAGCCCAGCCCAGTTACTAATAATATCAAACCGAGATATCGTCACTGTAGGAAAGGTATTATTGACAGCTTGCAGCAGATAGTCACGATCTTTCTCAGTAGCCACTACTCTATCCAATGATCCATTATACACTGTATCTGTTGTACCAATGTAAGTGACCTTACCTCTTGGGATCGCAAATATCATCCGACCATCAGGCACGTCAAAGTAAACTGACTGCTTCAGCGGAAGTCGCTCATGCGGGACTACGATATGTACTCCCTTTGTAAGCTGCAATCTCTTGCCTGTCACTGAGTTATTGAACGCTCGCAACTTATCTACCCAAGGGCCTCCAGCGGAGACGACTTGCTTTGCTTTTATCTTTAATTTACTCTGATCAAGCAGGTCCGTGCATGTGACACCGGATATGCGATCACCATTATAATCGAACCCAGTCACCTCCATATAGTTGATCGGAAGCGCTCCATATGAAGCAGCCTTTTTTATCAACTCTATGGTCAATCGCGCATCATCTGTCCGATACTCAGTATAGTAGCCAGCTCCTTTCAATGTCTTGGCATCAAGCAATGGTTCTTTGCTTAATGTTTCCTTTTTGGAAAGCATGACTCGACTATCCTCTTTATCAACTCCAGCCAGTTTATCATAAACCCATAACCCAAGAGAAGTAGAATATTTACCGAAAGTGCCATTGACTATAATCGGTAACAACATCTTCTCTGGGATACAAAGATGAGGCGCTATCTTGTTGACAATAGCCCTTTCTGTCCCTGACTCTCTTACCAGCGCTACATCGAGTTGCTTAAGATATCGTAAGCCTCCATGGATGAGCTTTGTCGACTTAGAGCTTGTCCCTGATGCAAAATCTCGCTTCTCAACTAAAGCCGTCTTCAGTCCACGCGCAGCTGCATCTAAGGCTATACCACATCCCGTAGCTCCGCCTCCTATGACCAGTAGATCATACTCTTCTTGACCCAATTGAGTCTTTCGGCTGGACCGATCATAAGATGAAAAAGAATTGATTTTGCTCATACGTTACACTGCTTAAGATTCAGACTTAAGATCAATATTATCTACTCTAATAGTTTGTATTACCTTTTAGGAAAAGGGTAAGTTTTAACGACAATCAAATATCACGCTATTTATTCACTTTATCGACGGATTATTAAGCTTAGATTGAGTAAAATTGTCATAACACGGTCATTGCCTAAATAACGGAAGCCGAAGAATAGAAGTTTAGAAACATGAGAACCAAAATCGATATAAGATCTTCATCTCTTGATGCAGCAGAGGTATCATGGTTTGCTCCCATCTGCAATGGTGATGATCAGTACTTGGGTGCTCATGATCCCCAGTATAGGAGTAACTGGGCTAATGCTTCCAACATCCTTCTTACGGCAGACAAACTTGGTTATCGCAACATACTCTGCCCTTCCTCTTATCAGGTAGGTCAAGACACCATGACATTTGCATCAGCGGTAGCACCATTGACAAAGAACATCAACCTCTTGACAGCTATCAGATGTGGAGAGATCCATCCGCCCATGTTAGGACGTGCGATTGCAACTCTGGATCATATCCTCAAGGGAAGATTGACCATCAATATCATCTCATCAGATCTGCCTGGCACTAAGCTCTCTTCAGAAGACAGATATCAAAGATCAAGAGAAGTCATCCAGATATTAAAACAAGGCTGGACTCAGGAGCAGATCGACTTTGCAGGTTCATTTTATAATATCCAACTTGGCTCAGAGCCAGTGAAGCCGTACCAGCAAAACGGCGGACCACTTCTCTACTTTGGAGGATATTCACCTGCAGGGGTTGATTTATGCGCCGAGCATTGTGATGTCTATCTCATGTGGCCAGAGACGGAGTCTCGACTGCTAGAGCTTATGGCACAGATGAGTCTAAAGGCGGCCAACTATGGTAGAAAGGTTGATTTTGGACTACGCGTGCATGTGATCGTTCGTGAGACTGAAGATGAAGCACGTGCCGCAGCAAGGACACTTATGTCTCATATAGATATTGAGGCTGGCGCCGAAATACGCAACAGAGCGCTTGACGCAAAGTCTCTTGGGGTCTCACGACAAAGTGAGATGCGATTAGAAAGTGATAACGACGGATATGTCGAAGATCACTTATGGACAGGCATAGGCAAAGCTCGGTCAGGTTGTGGTGCAGCCCTTGTTGGCAACCCAGATCAAATCGTAGAAAAGATCAACCGCTATATGGACATGGGGATTCGGTCTTTTATTTTTTCTGGATATCCACATCTTGAAGAATGTAATTTGTTCGCTAAGTATGTACTCCCTCGGGTCAAGACCTGCTCTATGCCGGTAGTTCAAAAACGTATACCTTTATCACCACCGCTCACACCACTAGCAAATGCAATCAGAAAATAAAATCATGCAAAGTTTATTTATGTGGATCTTGACAGCTCTTCTAATGATCAACTTAGGAAGTTGCGATAAAGAAAAAAAAGGTACTCCAAAGAAAACAGCAGAGGCTATTGTAAACATATCTCCTGCTCAATCTGCGTATCAGATCAACGCACCTGATCAGGTTTGGTCACTGACATCAAAATTGAAAGAAATCTCAGGACTTGCATTCGACGCAACAAATAAGGAGCTGATCGCCATCAATGATGAGATGGGCGTGAGTTACAGATTAGATATAAACAATGGAGAAGTGAATTCAACTCATGACTTTGCGGGCAAGGGAGATTATGAAGGTATCGAAGTAGTAGATAACTTGGTGTACGCAGTAGAGAGTAATGGCACTCTTCATCAAGTCTTAAAAGACGGTAAATCAAATCCAATACCCACCAGTCTTAAAGGAAACAACGATATCGAAGGCCTTGGCTATGATCCAACTACCTCGATGTTGCTACTGGCGTGCAAAGGAAAGCCAAGTATAAAGGCAGACCAAGGATTAAAAAAGACAAAAGTCGTTTACGGCTTTGATGTGGCCAATCAACAATTCAAAGAAGAACCTATAATTATAATTGCAGATAGTACGCTTTTACAATTTTGCGATACTCAATTATCATCTTCTTTGCTTGATGAGGCAAAAAAGAAAGATTATAAAAAGCGAATCAAGTCTTTTGCTCCATCAGCGATAGCTTACAATCAAAATGACAACTCTTATTACATACTATCAAGTGTTGGTAAGACTATGGTTGTTCTTGATCGTATGACAAATATCAAATCATTAGACTTCTTAGATAAAGACCTGCATAGACAGCCAGAGGGAATAGTATTTGACAATGAAAACAATCTCTACATCAGCAACGAAGGAAAATACGGT
This sequence comes from uncultured Saprospiraceae bacterium, assembly GCA_938022935.1. Classification (GTDB taxonomy): domain Bacteria; phylum Bacteroidota; class Bacteroidia; order Chitinophagales; family Saprospiraceae; genus JAJRXG01. The sequence goes on along the minus strand of CALIHL010000041.1, from coordinate 50,008 downwards.
GTCGCTAAGATCTTCAAGTACAATCACTGATCATTAAATCAAGATCATTGATTGAGAAGCAACTCTACCCTTCTATTTTTTGCTCTATTGATGGGTGAGTCATTGGGGACTCTTGGTTGTTGCTCTCCGTATCCGATAGCAGTCAACTTAACTTTGACCTGACTAACTGTCGATTGGATATACTCTTTGATAGATTGGGCTCTCTTTTCTGATAAAGAATAATTGTAATCCAAAGATCCGACATCGTCTGTATGTCCCATGATAGTAATCGCTTCAATCTTCTTATCAGATATAAGATGAACTAAGCTATCTAATTTTGCAAAACCTTCTTCGCTTAACTCATAGTGATCAAATTCGAAAAGAAAATCTCCATCCCAGACAATGGGATCAGTTGTCTCTGTTATCTCTGGACCAAGATATCTGCTATCAAATATAAATCCATACTTCGATGGAAGTGCTTGATAATACCATAGCTTTATAGGATATAGGCCCCTTTTTAGATTGACACTATCTCGGACCACTTTCATCTTATGTATCCCGTCATTATCTACAACAAGCTCATCATCTATCCACAACTTAGATCCATCATCACTGGCCAGTATAAATTCATAATAACCATCCTCTGGTATCATCATTTGATTCTCGAAGATCAGACCAAAGCCTTTTGTCATTTCTACATCGGTAAATGGCTCTGAGGTTTCTCTGACACGAACCATTATCTTCTTCCATTTTAACTTAGAAACTGGTTCTAGTTCTTCTACATACGGTCTGTAACCTAGGGGAAGCGAATCATGAGGTAGCTCGTATACGACTCCTTCAAAATTGGTAAACTTCGGATTGAGTTCTTTTTGACTTATTAAAAGGATAGGAGACAACAGGCAAAACACCAAGACGGGTATCTTACTGAGATAGGTGGTCCAATCTGAAAATAGTCTCTTACACATAAGGTCGACATGAACTTATCAATATAAAACGATCTATAAAATCCGAATATTATCTCATTAACTTCAAGTAAGACTGGATATATGGTAAAAAAATGAGCAAACCAACAATAGAAGCGACAATCGCAGATATCAAGACGGCTCCAGCTGCCATGTCTTTGATCAACTTAATCTTAGGGTGTTGCTCCTTAGTTGTGAAGTCACAAAGCGCTTCTATCGAACTATTGATCATCTCCGCCATCAGCACCCAACCGATACATAAGAGTAAGATCATCCAATGCATTCTTGTGACATCGAAGAGTACTGCTGCAAATAAAACTAAGGTCGTGACGAACAAATGAATCTTCATATTAGCCTCAGTTCTTATGGCCATCTTGATGCCGCTAAAGGCATAAGTAAAACTGGATAATCTTGATTTAATCATGACTCGCATTGATATGTCTATCTGCAATAAAAGAAATTAAGCAATCAAATCTTATATTTCCGAAGTCTATGATAGATCTGATTATCGTATTGTCATACTTCGCCATCATTATGGTCACCGCGTTGAGCGCTAAATCATCGGCAGCAGAAAGTGTAGAGTCATACTTTCTAAGCAATCGAAATCTCAGATGGCCATCAATAGCCCTATCCACAATCGCAACTAATATTAATGGTTATCAATTTCTGGGCATGATGGGTTCTGCTTATTTGTTTGGTTTAGCGCAAGCCAACCTTGAGATCAATGCAATCCAAGGCATATTGTTAGCAGCCTTTGTTTTTGTCCCGATGTATCTTAGAGAAAGAGTAATCACCATCACACAGTTTATAAAGATGAGATTGGGCAACACAGTTGGACTTGGCTACACCATAGCCAACATAGCTCTATTTGGCACGATCACTTTAGGAGCAGCATTGTTTTGGGGAGCATATGCGGCAGAACAAGTCTTTGGCGAATACCTCTCTATCATCCATGAAGATAAAATCATAAGAGTAGGCATTCTAATTGTAGGACTTGGGATATTTTCAGCAGTTTATACATATTTCGGAGGCTTGAGCGCAGTTGTCAAAACTGACATTATTCAATTTACGATATTACTTTTGGGTGGTATCGTTGTTCTAATTGTATCACTCCAACATGCAGGCGGTTGGTCAGCCCTTTATGAAAAAGCCTCTGGACATATGCATCTTCATCTGCCCGCTGATCATGAGACTTTGCCTTGGATTCATATGTTTGGATTGTTCTTTTTGAATATCAACTATTGGTGTGCCAACCAAACTGTGATGCAACGCTCTCTTGCTGCCAAGTCACTCAAGGAAGCGCAGATCGGACTGATGGTCGGCGGCATCATGAAGTATGTCATGGCCTTAATCATCATCATACCTGGCATCGCGCTATTTGTCATACTTCAAGAACAAGGAGGACTTGAAGATCCAGATATGGCATTTCCATATCTCGTATCAAACTTCCTACCCATTGGACTTAAAGGTTTGATTCTTTGCGCATTGTTTGCATCATTGATGAGCACAGTAGATTCTACTTTCAATTCTTTGGCCACACTATGGAGCGTAGACATCTACAAAGGATATCTGAATAAAGAGGCGTCAGATGCTTCTATGATCAGTGTAGGAAGAAAGACTATTCTCGTCGCACTTTTTACCGGTATATTGATGGGACTGATATTGCTGTATATAAAATTTAACAATCCAGAATCAGCTTTCACACATACACTTAACCAACTAAGGTATTTTGTTAATTGTGGGATTGTCGTTTTGATTTGTAGTGCTGTTCTTTTGATCAAACCATCTCACAAAGGGGCGATGATAGGTTTTGTAATGACAGTGCCTGTTCAGTTTTTGATCCTTTATTTGTTCCCTGACATGAATTACTTTGTCAGGGCATTCTTTGTGATCATGAGTGGATTAATAACAGTGATACTCATCAGCATATCTGGCGGACTTAGTACTTGGAAAGACCTCTTTGTATCAGATGGAAAAAAGATAGAATGGTATGGCTGGGCACTTATGGCATTGCTGGTCTTCGTACATGTTATATTTCATTGATGACCATTGGTACTAAAATGTAAAACCGAATTTCTTTAAAATGCTTTTAGCCTGAGTAGAGCCAACAAATTTTTTAAATAATTCAGCTGATTCTAATTTCTGATTCTTTTTAGAAACAATGACCATGCTCTGAGCAATGGGATCATAGGTGGTTGTATCAACTTCAGTCCAAGCACCTTGGTTCTCCAAGATCGGAGAAAGCACAACTGACAAAGATGTGATACCAATATCTACCACTTCTGAAGAAACAAACTGATTCACTTGAGAGATGCTTTCGCCAAATACAAGTTTGTCAGCAACTCTCAGGTACTTGTAGTGATCCAACATTTGTTGTGCGGCTCTACCGTAAGGAGCCATCTTTGGATTGGCTATGGCTATGCGTTTTACATTACCTGCACTGAGATCTAAAAGATCCTTCTTATCAAGAGTCATCGACCACATAGCAAGATGCCCATAGGCATAAACCGAAGGTGTGTCTTTGGTTAAGCCCTCTTGAAACAATTGCTCTGGATACTTCTTGTCAGCCGAAAAAAACAGATCATAGGGAGCACCAGACGATATCTGGGCAGTTAGCTTTCCTGAAGAGCTCACGACTGATCGACAGATTATGTCATTCTCTTTTTCAAAGGCCTCGATTAGATCATTCATTACGTACTGCATATTGGCAGATGTGGCTATGATGAGGTCATTTGATGATGATTTGTTACAGCTAGCGCTGATCATCACAAGACAGAGCCAACCCAAAAGGGCAACGCTAACACTCACTTTAACCCAATCACTCCTCATATCAACAAAGATACTTAATCACTAATCTTAAGCCATTAGCAAACTTTCACAAAAAAAAATGCTCAACTTGTCTCCTTTCATCAAGTGTCAATCGTCATTAGGACATATGACAACACAAAACAGACTACTATGAAAGAATTTATGATGATTTTCGTCGGAGGAGACTACGAGCAAAGTGAGCTTTCTCCCGATCAGATACAAGCTAGACTTGCCAAGTGGAACAAGTGGGTAGATGACTTAAAGAAAGATGACAACTTCGTCAATGGACGTGCTTTAAAAACAAGATCTGTCTCTGTAGGAGAAGGCCATGTTGTAACAGATGGCGCTTATGTAGAGGCAAAAGAACTGGTAACAGGTTACTTCCTTCTGAAGGCCAACGATCTTGATCAAGTGATCGAGATGAGTAAAGACTTCCCAGAGTATGACATCGGAGGTACTGTACAAATCAGAGAGATCGAAAACTTCCAATAGTGAGCAAACAAGAGGATCCGGACAACAGGAAGTCAATAGATCAACTCTTCAGGAAGTCTTATGGTAAGATTGTATCTCTTCTTATCGGAAGGTATGGAGTCAGCAACATAGAGTTGATTGAAAATGCCACAATGGAAGCTTACTATAAAGCTTTAAAAACTTGGCCTTACGCTGACCAACCTTCCAATCCTCAAGGATGGCTTTATCGAAGCGCTCAAAACGCTTACATAGATGAGATTAGAAAAAGACATCGAATGTCAGCATCATCAAATGAAGACATCTTAAGTGAGTCTTATGTCGACCCAGGAGTCTTTGATGAAGATGAAGTAAAAGATCCTGAGTTGAAACTACTATTTCTAATATGCCACCCTCAGTTAAAGAAAGAAGATCAGCTTGCGTTTATGCTCAAGACTTTTGCAGGACTCGGCAACAAGGAGATCAGCAGTGCACTCATGATCGGTGAGTCAACTATAAAGAAGAGATTGTTCAGGACGAGACAATTTATAAAAGAACAAAAATTGTCTTTTGATTGGCCAAAAGAATCAGAGATCGATCATAGGCAAGAGATGGTACACACTACCCTGTACCTATTGTTTAATGAAGGATTTTACTCTACACATGCGGAACACTGGATAAGAAAAGACTTATGTCTTGAAGCGATGCGCTTATGCAAATATCTGGCTGAACATAAACTGGCAAACTCCGATACTTATGCACTACTTGCGTTGATGTGTTACCATATCTCAAGGTACGAGAGCAGACTCGATGAGTCAGGCAACATCATCCTCTTAGATGCCCAAGATAGAAGCAAGTGGGATCCTTACTTTATAAAAATCGGACATCATTATCTACAAAGATCAAATGAGTTGAATCCCGACAAATCAAAATTTCAAATAGAGGCTTTTATAAGTGCCCAACATTGCATAGCGGATAGTATCGACCAAACCAACTGGAAGTTATTGAAGTCGCTTTACAAGGCTCTATATACAAAAGAGAAGCACGATCTCGTTCTGCTAAACTTGGTCATCGTTCATCTGCACCTTGATGAAATTGACGATGCTAAAAGGATATTTGACAGCATGTCTGCCGATACATTTAAGTCTAACAAAGCGATATACTACATGGTCGGTGTAGAGTTATATAGCAAGCTAAAAGACATGTATCATATCGAGTTACTTTTAGAAAGAGCGATACATGCGAGCAATACAGAAAGAGAAGCAGACTATTTAAAAAAGAAATTGAAAAACATTAAGAACAAGTAGTTCTAATTATTAAAACTAAAAATCTACAACTATGACAACACAAGAAGTTGCAAACAAATTAGTCGAGTACTGCCGTAAAGGCGACTGGCATGCTGCACAATCTGAGCTTTATTCAGCAGATGCTGTCAGCATCGAACCTAAAGGTGCAAGAGGTCCTGAGTTAACCTCAGGATTAGACAACATCATCGCCAAAGGAAAGCAATGGGAGAACTCTGTTGAACAAATCCACAGTATGGAATTAAAAGGACCTATCGTATCTAGCAATCACTTTAGCTGCACGATGGCTTTGGATATGAAAATGAAAGGAATGGACAGAATGAAGTCAGATCAGATCTGTGTCTATGAAGTCAAGGATGGAAAGATCGTAAAAGAACAGTTCTTTTATCCAGTATAAACTAATCTCAAAACCCATTAAAATTAAAAGAGCTCTCTGACATCTGAAGATGTCAGAGAGCTCTTTTTTATGTCAAAAGCTGATCTAAGTCCCAGATATAATCTCGGATCATAGTTTTAAGCCCCCACGGTGTTGTCATCTCATAAGTTTGCAAGAATCGACCGCCGATGCGCTCATAGAAAACGATGGCTGCTTCATTCTTATCCAATACATGTAAATAAAGAGAAGAGTCTGGTTCATGACTGGCCACCCATCTGGCAGCTTCTCTCATCAGTGACCTTCCTAATCCAAGCCCTTGGTATTGAGTTACGACGTGGAGGTTATCAAGATATGCTCCATACTCTTTGTGATAGTTGAGATAAGTACATACAAACCCTAGGACTTGACGTTCATCACCAATAGCTAATAGAACATGTTGATCTTCATTTGCGGAAGCGAAACGATCTGACCACACCTTGGATCTATCCTCATGCACCTCGTTATCCAAATACTCATCGGTACATATACCTCGATAGTGCTCCTGCCAGCTATTAGCATGTATCTGAGCTATCAGCACGGCATCTTGTGGGGTCGCTAGTCTAAAAGAAATATTCACGAAAGTGAAGATAGTAAAGTCTTAAATTAGATCTAAGAATAAGCTGCAATCGGTTCTTGTAGTAATAAGAATCCGTTAAACCTCGTTTGCTATAGTCTATCACTCAGCATAGAAGTCAGTAAATGCTTAATATTGCTCGCTGATAGGTAAATCAAACCTAAGAACTATGAACAGAATCGTATGGGCATTCTTGCTCTTTATCCCGTTTGGTCTATTCGCTCAAAAAACTATAGATCTACTACCTGGTGAACTCTGGTGGGGCGGCCAAGTGTCAGATGCTGCCATGATGCCATTTGATGAAGACTATAAGGCAGACCTTAGTATCAGTGAAGGAGGGCAGATCCAACCATTGTTAGTCTCCAACAAAGGCAGATATATCTGGAACGAACGTCCATTTGAGATACATCAGTATGGTCGAACATTAGTACTTTCAGGTTCCGCAGGCTTTGTCATCGGCCAATCAGGAAATAGCCTCGCTGATGCTCAAAAATTTGCAGCCGAGAACTTCATGGTTTTTGCAGGACAAACACCAGACTATGCTCAGTTTGAGCTACCGGTTTATACCATGAATGTATCTGGTAACAATAAGATAAACCAAGAATTGATACTCAGCTATGCACAGTCCATCATAAACGATGGGCTACCAGCAGGTATCATCAAGATCGGAGATGGTTGGCAGATGTCGCAAGGTGATTGGAGATTTGACAGCGAATCATTCTCTAACCCACAAGCGATGATCAATGAGTTGCATAAAAAGGGGTTTAAAGTGATGGTATGGGTGAGTCCATTTGTGAGTCCAGACTCCAAGACATTCAGAAAATTATTAGCCAATGATGATGCATTTCTAAAAGACGCTTTCGATCCGGAGATCTGCAAAATCGTTGCATGGGAAGGAGGATATAGCGCAGTCTTAGATCTAACAAAGCCGAGCGTAAAAATCACATTTCAAAATCAACTAAAGGAGCTTCAAGAAGCAACTGGAGTAGATGGATTTATATTCGGCGGCGGCAATAGCATGTACTATGAAGATACAGTCTCAGATGGTGAGTCATCTCCTCAAGAGCAAGCAACGGCTATCGCAGAAGTAGGATTGAAATTTAGAATGAATGAATACGATGCTACTTGGAAAATGGGTGGCTATCCACTTACTCAAAGTAGCACAGGCAGCATGGGATGGGCCAGCCTCAAATACATGGCCAATCAAGTAGCAGTCCAAGGCATGATGGGTTATCCTTATGCCAGTTGGAACTTTGATAGCGATAGTCAAAATGCATCAAAGGATAGCTCATACCAAGAGCTTGTTGTTAGAGCAGTACAAGCTCAAGCTTTCTTGCCGGTTATGAATGTACCATACGATGCTATCAAGACATTGGACAAAAGACATAAGGATGCATGTATCGCAGCTATCGAACTTCATCAAGAAAACAGCAAAAACTTTATGACGTTAGCAGGAAGCGCTGCTGAAGCTGGGCGTCCTATGGTTCAGCTAATGGAGTATGCGTACCCTGGAAAAGGGTACCAACTTGTCACAGATGTGTTTGCGCTTGGATCGGAGATAATTGTCGCTCCCTTACTTGAGAAAGGTCAGACATGGAAGAAAGTCAAGCTCCCTGCAGGTATCTGGTTAGGACCAGACGGACGCGGATATGAAGGACCTCAAGAAGTAAGTATAAAAGGAGATATAACTATGATCCCTTACTTCAGGAAAGCACAAGTAGCAAAGTAAACGAATCTTAAGGCTGTTATATATCAGTAGTCGTTAGGCTAAGTCTCGTGCTATCTTATCTTTGAGCAATACGAGAACAGATGTCGAAGAAGGTAGGACTTATATTAGGACCTCTATTGTTTGTGCTCACTCTGGTATTCTTTCATCCAGAAGGGCTTTCTAAGGAAGCAAATGCTGTCTTAGCATCAACTATATGGATAGCCATCTGGTGGATATCAGAGGCAGTCCATATAAGTGTTACGTCACTACTTCCTATTGTCCTCTTCCCTCTTACTGGTGCATTAGACTTAAAAACAACAACTGCTGCTTTTGGTCATAAATATGTATTCTTATATGTAGGCGGCTTCATCCTTGCGATAGCAATTGAAAAGTGGAATTTGCATAAAAGAATCGCGCTTACTATCATCAAGTTTATTGGGACAGATGTCACTAGAATTATTCTTGGTTTTATGTTAGCGACTGCATTTATGTCGATGTGGATCTCAAACACCGCGACATCCGTTATGATGCTTCCAATCGGTATGGCCATAATCGCTCAGTTAAAAGACAATCCCTCAACTATTGAGGATGAAAATATAATCTTCGGTAAAGCGCTGATGCTGGCTATTGCCTATTCGGCATCCATAGGTGGTATAGCAACACTCATAGGAACTCCTCCAAATACTATCTTGGCAGGGGTCGTATCTGAACTTTATGATATCGAGATCACATTTCAACAATGGTTGAAGTTTGGTCTACCTATATCACTAACGCTTCTATCAATTTGTTGGTTTTATTTGACTCGATTTGCCTTTACATTTAAGCAAAAATCTTTCCCGGGAGGAGCCGAAGAGATTGATCGTCAAATTAAGAAATTAGGGAACATTAGCTTTGAAGAAAAACTTGTCTTGGGTGTTTTTATTACTACTGCCTGCTTATGGATTGGTAGATCTAACTTACAGACTTTTCTTCCAGCACTTGACGATACGATTATAGCCATGGCATCGGCTATCCTACTTTTTATGCTCCCTGCAAGTAAAGGAAAAGGGCAAATTATAACTTGGCCTGAAGCGGTTAAGATGCCATGGGGCATCCTTTTGCTTTTTGGTGGTGGCATGGCACTGGCCGCAGGATTTCAATCATCAGGGTTAGCAGGATGGATTGGCGTCCAACTGGTCTCTTTAAAAGGTCTATCCGTTGTCGTACTTCTTTTTATTCTAATCACAAGTGTGAACTTCCTCACAGAGATAACATCTAATATGGCTACTACAGCAATGTTATTGCCGATTTTGGCTCCTATGGCTATGGCACTTAACATCCACCCATACATGCTTATGGTCGCGGCGACAGTAGCTGCTTCTTGTGCATTTATGTTACCTGTGGCAACTCCACCAAATGCAGTTGTATTTGGTTCTGGATATCTTAGGATACCTGATATGGTAAAGACTGGCATATGGCTAAATCTTATCTCTATCTTTTTGATATTGATAATGGTTTACTTCTATCTGGCTTGGGTATGGGGATTTGATGCAAGTGTGTTTCCTGTTGATTGGAAGGGTTAAGTCATGCGCGCCCTTGATCCCTTAAGGGAGCCAAACACGGTCAAAACAAGAAGTCAATAATAATGACAATCAAAATGTCAATGACAATCAAAATCAAAATCAAAAAGTTTAATTACGATTGTGCTTAAATTCTGTGAAAGCATTTTTAAAATTAGAAAAGCTACGCGCGCCCTGTGTCCCTAAATGGAATCCGCTCATGCTTTAAAAAAGCTACGCGCGCTTTTATTCTTAAAGGAAGGCCCTCGATCCACATGAGATTTTTAAAATCAAGATGCTAAAAACGTTGGTACTTTTCTATGTTTAGTCGCTTGTTCGTAAGCATAGGCTATTTCAATTAGAGTCGGTTCGCTCCACGCTCTGCCAAAGATTGAAATACCAACTGGTAGTCGTTCACTAAAGCCCATAGGAACTGTGATGTTAGGATAGCCTGATTGGGCGGCTGGCGACGAAGAGCCTAATACAAAAGTATCACCCCCGTCTAATTGTGTTTTCCAAGCAGGAGATCCAGTTGGTGCTATGATCGCATCTAATTGCAACTCATCCATGACGCGATCGATACCATCTTCTCTTCTTCCTTTCAACATGCGCGCAAGGGTTTCCTTATATTCTTGACTATCAAGTCCTGCTTTTTCTTGTGCCATCTCAAGATACTCTTGACCAAAATGTTTTAACTCCAATGAGTCCTGTTTATTAAATGCAATGAGTTCTTCTAAGTTTTTAATCGGTGCGTCTGGCCCCAGTGATGCGAAGTAATCGTTGAGACCTTGCTTATATTCAAAAAGCATGATGTTAAACGAATCTGCAAATACATGGTCTTCAGATATCTTATCAATCTCTACGATCTCAGCTCCAGCTTTCTTCATATCCGCTATCGCTTGATTCATCAGCGCATCCACTCCTTCATGCTTCCCCTTAGAAGAGATAAAGTGAGCGATCTTCTTTCCTTTTAGGCTTCCACTTTTTAATGATCCGCTATAGTCTGTGAGCGCATGTTTTGCTCCTTCTACCGTCTTCTCATCTCGATCATCAAGTCCAGTTAGAACACCTAAACAATGAACGGCATCAGCCACCGTACGGGCCATCGGTCCTGCCGTATCTTGAGTTGATGATATTGGTATGATACCAGCTCTGCTGATCAATCCAACCGTTGGCTTGATCCCCACTACACCGTTGGTTGAAGATGGACAAACGATGCTACCGTTCGTCTCTGTTCCTATGGCAATCATACATAAGTTAGCAGAGACAGAAGCTCCAGAACCTGCACTTGAGCCACAAGTGTTGCGATCCAAGATATATGGGTTTTTAGTAAGTCCGCCGAGTCCGCTCCAACCACTGGAGGACTTCTCTCCTCTGAAGTTGGCCCATTCGCTCAAGTTCGCTTTCGCTAAAATGATTGCTCCAGCAGCTCTTAACTTCTTCGCTACCCCACTATCTTGGAGTGGCTTAGATCCAGCGAGTGCTCGAGAGCCTGCAGTTGTAGACATCTTGTCATGTGTATCAATGTTGTCCTTTATGATGACGGGTATACCATGTAGAGGTCCTTTGATATTACCCGCTTCCCAATCATGATCTGATTGTTCTGCGATATCAAGAGCGTCAGGGTTAACTTCTATGATAGAGTTGAGAGCAGGGCCTGTTCGGTCGAGCTCTTCGATTCTCGCCAAATATGCTTTGACCAATCCTTGAAAATTGATCTTCCTTTCTTTAACAAGGGATTGTATATCCGCAACCGTTATTTCTTCAAGATGTACATCCTGTGACATCAATGGCCCAGTTCGCACATTACTCTTGCAAGAGGTAAGCGGCGATAGGAAAGCGCTAATGGTTAACGCTGAAGCTGATTGGGTAAATTGACGTCTCTTCATAATGGATAGAATCTTGTAGGTCTCTCACAAGATGTGCAGAAATCAATAAAATCGTCGCTTCCAGTCATAAAAAGGGCAAAATATGGCCAAAATCAAAGTCTTTTGGTTGTGTTAAATAAGTCAGTCATCTTGATATTATTATAAGACTTGATCTATATTGCTAATGTAAATTACTATATGCATAGAGTAATTCTCTTCTTTTTTATGTTGCTTACACTTTCTCAATTCGGAGTAAGTCAAGCCTCGAAAGCATTCAATTTTCAGAGTATATTGTTGACAGATGATGACACCCCTATCAATGATAGGACTGTCGATCTTCAAGCTTCGATATTGTCATCATCAGAAGAAGTCATCTATAGCGAGACTCATCGCACAGAAACTTCAGAGATTGGGTATTTCTCTATTGATATAGGCTTAGGAGCGAGCGTCCTCGGTGCATTTAATGATGTCGATTGGGGTGCAGATAGTTACTTTCTTCGAATAGACCTAATAGAAGACGGTGCAATTGCTCAACTTGGAGATGTCCAGCTGCTCTCTGTCCCATATGCATTGCTTGCACATTATGCCGAAGAAGTAGAATATGAAGGCCCTATGGGACCTCAAGGCTATCAAGGTGCAGCTGGAGCCAAGGGAGCTATGGGTGCTGTCGGGCCTTGTGGGCCTATCGGTCCAGTTGGGCCAAAAGGCCCTATGGGAGCTATGGGGCCATCAGGAGAAATTGGTGACCAAGGAGAACCAGGAACAATGGTATTAGTTAAAAGCGCCTCAGAACCTACTAATCCATGGAAAGGGCAAGTATATGTCGATGACGGCTCTAATAGAATGGATGGCGCTTTAGGCCTAAGATATTTTGATGGAGAAAAATGGTTGGATATATGAAGCTACAGATCTCAATCATAATAATACTTTGCTTTTCTTCTTTAAGCTTGGATGCTCAAAAACTAGGGCCTTACCTCATATCAACATCTGGTCATCAATACAACTCTGAGTCAATCTCACTATATGCTTCTATAGGTGAACCGATCAACACTTTTGAAACCGACGGTGATGTAAACGTATCCCAAGGAGTCCTTCAATCTATATTAAAAACAGGTTCTGAAGGATTACAAAGTTGTGAAAGCAATACTGGCCGTATGTTTTTTGAGAACTGTAATGACGGTACTCAGTTCTTTTTTATTGAAGATCAAAATGGTAAAATACTTGATCCGTACTTTGGCGAGGGTGTAGAGTTTGAAGATCAAGATAACATCACTGTCAACTTTGGTTATAAACCTGCGGACTTTAATAGTCCTTGTAGTCAAGCTGAGCAAGCCGTTGTTCTGACTTGTGTAGAAGAATCGACTACAACAAGCACTTATGACATATCAAAAAGCGAAAAACTGCTTGTATATCCCAACCCGTCACAAGGCTTGGTAACGATCAATAGTACCGAGTTACCACAAAAGATAAAGTCGATTAACATTTACAACAACCTTGGAATGTTAGTTTGGAAAAAATCAGATCTGAAAACTTCTAATAAGGAAGTTTTTGATATTAGAATTGGCGAACTTGGATCTGGCATATACCACATGCAGTTTATAACTGAGGAGAGCATCTTTGTTGATCAAATTATACTTCAAAAAGGATAGATGAGAGTTATACTTATAAGTCTATTCGTTACAATTTGCATGGGTAGTGTTACAGCTCAAGCTCCAGTCGCTTTCAGCTACCAAGGTATTGCCAATGATAAGCTTGGTCAACCTATCGCCAATCAGATGCTTGGCATAGAAATCGCCATCTTAAACGAGAACGCTATTCCTGTTAGAGAATATGTAGAAAGACATGAGGTGATAAGTTCGGAGACAGGGCACTTCTCTTTAGAAGTAGGAAGAGGTACATATATATCAGGAAGTAGTTTGAGCACTATAGCCATCCTACCCGATACATATGCATTGTCAGTTAGTATAGATATAACAGGTGGTTCTAACTATGAGTTTCTTGGTTCGTCTGAGCTGCTATCTGTACCATATGCCTTGCATGCTTTTGCTGCGCTCAACAGACAGGGAGCGCCTGGCCCAGTTGGTCTATCAGGGCCTCCAGGTCCTCAAGGCGATCCAGGCATACGAGCGCCAGATGCCTGCTGTGGACCAGATGCACGTAAAGGCGAAAAAGGTGATCCCGGATTACCTGGACCAGATGGGCCACAAGGAAAGGCAGGTATATCAGGTCTTGAGACATTGCGAATAACGGATATACCTCCAGTTGATCCAACGAATGGCCAGATATATCTGGACAATGGTTCTAATAGAGTGGATGGGATACCAGGTTTTAGATATTATGATGAAACAAAATGGGTAGATCTATAATTATGAGGACACTCAAGTACATAGCGCTCATTCTGATTGTAGGCATGCCACTCCTGATATCAGGACAATCACCCTTGGCTATTAATTATCAAGGAGTTGCTCTTGACGAACAAGGGGCAGCTATTATAGATATGACCATTAATCTTCAAATATCTATTCTGGAAGGGAGCTCTTCAGGACTGCCTGTTTATACCGAAACGCATCAAGTCAGCACCAATGCCATAGGCCACTACATGCTAGCCATAGGCAAAGGAACTATCACTCAAGGTGCATTTACTGATATCAACTGGGGACAAAGTGGATATTGGACAAAGATTGACATTGATAGAGACAATACAAACGAATACAAACAACTCGCTATAGTTGAGTTTTTATCAGTCCCAATAGCCAACTACGCACTTACTGCAAGGTCAGGTGCCGCTGGTCCAAGAGGACCTACAGGGCCAGTTGGGCCTACAGGGCCTATTGGAGATACATCTCCGGTTGGTCCTCAATGTCCGGCAGGTCTTTCTGGAGATCCAGGTGACCCAGGGCCTCAAGGGCGTCAAGGCCCTCCTGGTCCAAATGGTCAACCAGGCTTTCCTATTCTTCTTGCTCAATCAGAGGTACCTCTTGATCCAACTGATGGACTATTCTATATGGATGATGGGTCTAATCGAACAGATGGATCTGTGGGCATGAGATACTTCGATGGAAGTGCGTGGATTGATCTATAATTGTAGATGCTTCACATACGGGGTTTATACATCATAGAAGAAGAGGTCAAAGGTCGAGGCGTCTTTACCTCAGAAGATCTTCAAAAAGGTGACCTGATTGAGATCTGTCCAATTATAAAAATACCAGCAGGTCAGCTTAATGATTTGGACAAGACACATCTATATGACTACTATTTTCTATGGGAAGAAAGTGGATATGAAGCATGTATAGCACTTGGCTACGGCTCTCTTTACAACCACAACGCTGTCGCAAATGCTGAAGTCATCATGGACTACATCGACGGAGCTATTAAAATTAAAGCATCTAAAACTATAGAAGCCGGTAGCGAGATCCTCATCGATTATACCGGCGGAACAAAAGGAGTTGTTGATCTGTGGTTTGAAGTTTCTTAAACCTTCCTATCAGGCATCACTTTTTTAACCTTCATTCAACTTTAGTACTTCTAAGAACGCCTTTTGTGGCACTTGCACACTTCCGATCTGGCGCATCTTCTTCTTACCTTTCTTCTGCTTCTCTAACAATTTACGCTTACGTGTTATATCACCACCGTAACACTTAGCTGTTACATCCTTACGAAGTGCCGAGATTGTTTCTCTTGCTATAATCTTAGCACCAACAGCTGCTTGGATTGCAATTAGAAACTGTTGCCTTGGTAGCAACTCTTTTAATCTCTTACAGATTTGTCTGCCGAAAGATGCTGCCTTAGTCTTATGCACAAGCGATGATAAAGCATCTACAGAATCACCGTTGAGTTTGATATCTAACTTCACAAGTTCTGAAGCACGATAATCTATCATCACATAATCAAATGAAGCATATCCTCGACTTATAGATTTCAATCTATCATAAAAGTCAAAAACTATTTCCGCCAGGGGCATCTCAAAAGTCAACTCTACTCTATCTGTTGTTAGATAGTTTTGATTAGTAAGGATACCACGCTTATCCATAGCCAAAGTCATAATCGAACCGATATACTCAGGCATCGTTATGATCTGCGCTTTGATATATGGTTCTTCTACTCTATCGATAGATGATGGATCAGGCAAATCATTAGGCGTATTGATCACCAATCTATCTTGCTTTTTGGTATATGCTACATATGATACGTTAGGGACAGTAGTAATCACCTCTTGATCAAACTCTCGAGAGAGTCTTTCTTGGATGATCTCTAAGTGAAGCATCCCTAAGAATCCACATCTAAATCCAAATCCTAAGGCAACTGAAGACTCAGGTTCATAGACCAGTGATGCATCATTTAGCTGTAGCTTTTCTAAGCTATCTCTTAAATCCTCAAAGTCGTCGTTATCTATCGGATATATACCTGCGAAGACCATCGGCTTCACATCTTCAAATCCATGGATGCCCTCTTCACAAGGATTATCGCGCAAAGTAATCGTATCACCTACCTTTACTTCTTTAGATTCTTTGATGCCTGTTATAACATATCCAACATTGCCAGCACCAAGCTCATCCTTAGGAACCTGATCCAATTGCAATACGCCAATCTCATCAGCACCATATTCTCCACCAGTATTGACAAATCTTATCTGGTCATTCTTCTTAAGCGTACCATTGAGGATTCTAAAATAGGCGATCACCCCTCTAAACTGATTAAAGACACTGTCAAATATCAGCGCTTGTAACGGAGCTTCAGGATCACCTTTGGGTGCAGGTATCCTGTCGACTACTGCAGCAAGAATATTGTCCACCCCTAAGCCAGTCTTTCCAGATGCAAGAACTATATCTTCTTTGTCGCATCCTAGTAAATCAATGATCTGATCGGACATCTCATCTATCATCGCACTTTCCATATCGACCTTATTGAGGACAGGTATGATCTCAAGATCATGTCCTATAGCCAAGTAAAGATTAGATATCGTCTGAGCTTGTACACCCTGTGATGCATCTACTATTAGCAAAGCACCTTCACATGCTGCAATAGACCTTGAGACCTCATATGAGAAGTCTACATGACCTGGTGTATCGATAAGATTATAGGTATACGTCTCTCCATCAGTATGCTTGTAATACATCTGAATAGCATGACTCTTGATCGTGATACCTCGTTCTCTCTCGAGATCCATATCATCAAGTGCCTGATTTGTCATATTCCTTTCGGAAATAGTCTGAGTCTCCTCTAACAAACGATCAGAAAGAGTACTCTTCCCATGATCTATATGTGCGATAACGCAAAAATTGCGGATATTCTTCATATGAAACTGATTATCAAGGAATTATGCAAAGATATCGCAGCCCTTGATATTAGGGTGCAAATATACAACAATGGATATAGGATTACATGACCATCTTGGGCGACAATTCTATCGTCTTTCATCAGAAAGCCTCTGAATATGTCCCATTATGCAATGACGATATCCTTACCTTGCTCTCATGAGTATGATACATCTTGATACATCTATTCAGTCGATCCAGAAGATCCTGACACAACTAGGTTGGATTAATAACGAAAAAGTGATCAGTACAGAGTCTCCAGGCGCAGGCAATATGAATGTCGTACTGAGGGTAATAACAGACAAGAGATCATTCATACTGAAACAATCAAGACCTTTTGTACAAAAGTACCAAGATATACCTGCACCTGTAGAGCGGATAGATATAGAGTATCGGTTTTACGAATCCATAAAGGGCTCTTCGCTGGACAATCACGTTCCTAAGGTTATTAGTTATAGCAAGCAGGACCATCTAATAATGATGCAAGACTTGGGTGATTGTGATGACATGTCGTCTATCTATCAGCAACGCAAGATATATACAGACAAATTAGAACAATTGGTTCGAATCATCAGACAAACTCATCAGACAAAACCACCAAAAGGCTTCCCCAAAAATATAGCTCTACGCAAACTGAATCATCAACATATCTTTGTTCTTCCATTCTTAGAAGACAATGGATTCCAATTAGATGATGTGCAGGAAGGGTTACAAGCACTCTCATTAGTTTATAAAAAAGATAAACAGCTCAACTTAATTGTAAATGGATTAGGGCAACAGTACCTCAAGACTGGAGACACCTTGCTTCATGGCGACTACTATCCTGGGAGTTGGATGAACCAAGGGAATAAGGTTTACATGTTGGATCCTGAGTTTTGCTTTGTTGGGTTCAAAGAGTTCGATCTTGGAGTGATGACTGGCCATCTGATTCTGAGCACTGGTGACGTCAGCATCTTAGAAGAAGTTGTTAATCTATACGACAGCCCTCTTGATAGAAAGCTAACCAATCAAATCGCAGGAGTGGAAATCATGCGCAGATTAATTGGTCTAGCGCAATTGCCATTAGAAAGAAGTTTGAGTGAGAAAAAAAGTTTGCTGAAGCTAGCTTGTGATATGATCACGAGCTAATTAGATCGAGCCAAATATTATAGATTAGACAGGCTATTCCAAAAGTTAAGTTCCATCTGAGGCGCATCAATCTTTGTAAACACTTCAATATTGCGCTGCGTATTTTCAGGCGGTGTTAAAAACACCTCTTTCTCTGTTAATTCTGGCGTGATCAATGCTTCGATTATAGCAACGTCCCACATGATCCACTCTAACTTTTCAGAATCTTCTTTGGTCCACCATCGCTCATAAGACTCCCACCGATCTACGAGGTAATCTGAAACACCTCCTTTCCCTTTCAAGTGTTTGTCGACCACTTCTTTTTTAAATACCAAATGCTGCGAAGTAGTAGCGGTCATCACATCAAACTGTAAACCCTTCAAGTCCAATAAGTAGTTGACAGCAAGAGTGTCATTGCCTGAGTTAAATTCTTTTTTGTTATACTCATTGGTTTCTGAGTCATGCCAGAAACCCAGATAGTGAACATTGATATTGGGTATGATAGAAGGGTCTTCGAGAATCGCTGAAGCAACGTTGGTACAAGAACCAAGAATCACTAAATGAAGTGGATCTTTGGGACTGTGCTTTCGCGCATGCTCTACTATAAACGTTGATGCTTCTGACACCTGTGGCTCACCTTTTGACAGTAACGCATCCTTACTGCCAAGCGGCAGCGGGATATCTTTTCGATTCATTAATCTAAGTATATCCTCATTGACTTTTTGGCTTTCTAAGACAGTATTATCTGAAGCAAGTGGAGAGGTGTGAAACTGCGCTGATGTTATCCCGATTAAATCAAAAGAAGGCTCCTCTACTGCTCTCACAAGAGCAAACAAGTCGTCAACCTCATTGGCGGTGTCGGCATCTATGATAATCGGAAGTCCTTGATGTTTTGGTTCGACATTGCAGCTAAGAGCTATACAAAGCAATGCAAGCAAAACAAACAGCTTTGGCTTCATGAATTGTAATTGAGAAAAGAAAGTACTCTTATTCATCTTCTACGACCATCTGAATTTTGACCAAGCCTTTTGTTGCGCTCTAGCGAAATACGTCCATGCAACTATTCTGCTTTTCTTATTGCCCAATAAAAGAGGTAGCACTTTGACATCTGCTACTCTCGCCTTTTCTAACTTTATCATGATACCTTCTACGTTAGCCTCTTTTGAAACCAAGGTCGTATACCACAAGACATCCATAGCATACGATTGACTTTCGTTTATAAGTCGATCTATAAACGCCACTTCTCCACCTGGGCACCACAGTTCATTACTTTGTCCACCAAAATTCAGAACAGGATCTTCTACATCTTGACCTTTTAGGTTTTTCAACTTACGCTTTGTGCCCAACAAAGCTTCCTCTTGTGAAGCATGAAAAGGAGGATTGCATATGCACAGATCAAACTGTTCGTCCTCTTTTATAATCCCTTCCAAGATCTGCTCTTGATTTACCTGTTTTCTAATTTCAATTGAACTAGAAACTCTTGAGTTCTTAGCAATAATTTCAGAAGCATTTGCAATAGCGACATCATCAATATCTGTACCGACAAAAGACCAGCCATACTCGGCTTGGCCTATCAATGGATATATGCAGTTAGCTCCTACACCAATGTCCAAACACTTTAAACCTTCTCCCCGAGGCACCTTAGGATTGTTACTTTGGTTACTACTCAATAATAGATCTGCCGCCTGATGTATATACTCCGCTCGTCCAGGTATAGGCGGACAAAGGTATCCATCTGGCACATCCCAAAACTCAACACCGTAGTATCTTTTTAGAAGTGCAGTATTGAGTGCTTTAACCGCTAAAGGGTCAAAAAAATCGACTGAAAGATTTCCGTACTTGTTTGGGCGGACAAAAACGCCCAAGCCAGGAAACGCCTTGATAAGTTCGTCAAAATCATATCGATTATGATGTTTACTCCTTTTATGAAGTTTGGGCTTTGCTTCTTTTGTACGGCTTGACTTTTCTTTCACATGTTCTTTTTAGTCAACCTCTATTCCAAGATGCTTGTCATTCTTTACAGTGTGATATTGCAAAGCAGCGCCTATACATTGCTTAAGCTCATGTTCTGGGATCTCATCGTCAAGATTAAAAAGGATGGCTCTATTCTTTTCATATCGAAAGGTATCGCCATATACAGACCTAAAAGTTTCGACTAACTTACTTGTACACTTAAAGTACATCGCATATTGGTCTGGAGACTTCGCTTTCCAATCTATTCTAATTGTACTACCCTTCTTAGCGATATAACTTGGTTCTCCCCATTTTAAGGTTTCCTCAAGTTCGTCAACTTGCTCGAGATCTTCTGCCTTTTGCAATATCAGACTTCGCAGATGATTGACTTTAGGAAGGATATGGGATGGAAAGCTTTGAAACTTCTCTGGGACTCTGTTATCTGTATTGATTTTCATTGCTCTCGCAAGATACTTAACATGTCTGTTCTACAAATCCATTGCTGTCATCAAAAGTTCTATTTTTTCAGCATCTGTCATGCTCCTATACCATTCTACACTGTTACCAAACTTTTCGATGTGCATCTTCTCAAGAATAGTTACTAAAGAACTGCTATCGAGATCTCCGCTTTTATATCCCTTGAGAAGAAAAGGGAAGATTTTCATTTTAGGTCCAAATCCACCAGAGGCATGATATGTTACTAACCATGGCACCAAACTCTCGCGCTCTCCATGAGTCATGACTGTTGGATGACCATATTGGTTTAGATACTCTTGGATCTTGATGAGATTGTCGGCATCAACTGCGAGCATAGTTTGCGTGGAAGCTTTATGCTCCTTACTATTTTGTCCGTACCCCTCGATGGCAGCTATATCTGCCCGTCTGACCTCTTGGTCATTATTTGCTATTGTACGAAGGAAGGCCATCTGCTTTTCTGCCGTATCAAGACCCTTGATCAAGGCAACGATATCCTCACTTGTTTTTTCTTGACAAGCGAATACTAGTAATAGAAACAAAAAGGAAGTTTTCAAAGACATAATAGGCTGATTGTTGAAACAAAGGTAAGAATATGGCAGCTCAATTATTAATCTTAATTCAGAATGCAATGTTAATTAATCGATCTACTGATTATTCATTTAAAATACGAAGCATTCAATCATGTTCAAAGACTTAAAATCAAGTATAAGAGGAAAGTACTCTTTGTGTATCTTGGTGATATGAATAACCAAGCAGCATACAAAGTACTCACTCTTGCTCTGATCTTCATGATAACAGCAACAAGTTGCAAAAAGTCTAATACTGAACAGACCATCTCTGAAGAAGTGCAAGGGTGGATCAATCAAGCCTCACAAGTCGAGATCATAAGAGACACATATGGCGTCCCACATATTTATGGCAAGACAGATGCTGATGCTGTATTTGGATTGCTTTATGCTCAATGCGAAGATGACTTCGCACGCGTAGAACAAAATTACATCTGGGCGATAGGACGATTGGCAGAGGTAGAAGGAGAAGAAGAACTCTATAGTGATTTAAGAGCACAACTTTTTATGACGACCGATGAAGCCAAAGCTTACTATGAAGAAAGCCCACAGTGGTTAAAAGAGCTTTGTCAAGCTTTTGCAGATGGCATCAACTACTATTTATACACGCACCCTCAGGTGCAGCCTCGTCTTTTAACAAGATTTGAACCATGGATGCCTATGTACTTTAGCGAAGGATCTATAGGAGGTGACATTGAAAGGGTCTCAACTCAAAAGATAAAGGCATTTTACGAAAGTGATCCAACCAGCGACATAGGCGCTATCGAAGAGGATGATGTTGAAGACAATATCGACTATGAGATAGAACCTACAGGGTCCAATGGATTTGCGATCTCAGGGGATCACACAGCCTCGGGAGATGCTATGCTCTTGATCAATCCTCACACGTCATTCTACTTTAGAGGAGAAGTACACGTTGTGAGCGAAGAAGGTCTCAATGCCTATGGTGCGGTGACTTGGGGACAGTTTTTTGTGTACCAAGGATTCAATGAAAAAACTGGGTGGATGCACACCTCAACCTATACTGACATCATGGATGATTACATAGAAGACGTGAAGAAAGATGGCGAAGGATATGTCTATCAATATGGTGAAGAAGAAAGGCCTGTCGAAGAGATGCAAGTGAACATTAAAGTTAAAGAAGGAACAGCGCTCATAGATAAAACTTTTACAATCTACAGAACTCATCATGGGCCGATCACACAATCTATAGACGGCAAATGGGTAGCGACCAATATGATGTGGAGTCCAATAAAAGCACTGATGCAATCTTACACAAGAACCAAGCTAAGCAATCATTCAGAGTTTAGAAAGATGATGGACATAAGGACTAACTCATCTAATAACACTGTCTATGCTGATGCCGATGGGACGATCGCGTACTATCATGGCGACTTTATCCCAAAGCGAAATGTAAAGTTTGATTTTACAAAACCAGTAGATGGTAGCGATCCAGAAACAGATTGGAAAGGATTGCACACTGTTGATGAAATTATCACTATTGTAAATCCTTCAAATGGATGGATCCAAAATTGTAATTCTACGCCATTTACAGCCGCTGCAGAGAACAGCCCTAAGCCCACTGACTACCCAAGATATATGTCTCGAAACAGAGAGAACCTGAGAGGCGTTCATGCCATCCGACTTTTAGAAAAAATGGACCAGATAACAATCGACAAACTCATCGATATGGCATACGATCCATATCTACCTGCTATGGAGATCACTATGCCTGCTCTGATAAAAGCATATGACCAAAGCGCTTCCAAAGATCCTAATCTTAAGGCAGCTATAGAAGTATTGAGAGCTTGGGACTATGCTGTAGACAAGGAAAGTATCGGTATGTCCATAGGCCACTTCTATTGTCAGTACTTTCTACAAGAAGGTAACTTCCCTAAAGGCTTGAGTCCTATGCAAAAGATAGAGCACATAGGCAACGGAGCTTCTGACAAAGAGCAATTGGCTATGTTAAAAAGAAGTATTGATCATATTGTCAAAGACTTTGGAACTTGGAAAACGCCGTGGGGTGAGATCAGTAGATTTCAAAGAATCAATGGAGATATTGATCACCAATTTGACGATGATGCACCTAGCATACCCGTTGGGATGTCCACAGCGAGATGGGGAGCTCTTGCCGCATATGGTATGAGGACAAAACAGAAAACAAAAAAGATCTACGGAACCAGAGGCAATAGCTTTATTGCTGCAGTCGAGTTTGGAGACAAAGTGAAAGCCAAGTCCCTCTTAGCAGGAGGACAAAGCGGAGACCCTGCTTCTGCTCACTTTTATGATCAAGCACAGCTATATGCAGATGGCGTTTTTAAAGATGTCTTATATTATAAAGATGATGTCTTAGCTCAGGCAAAAGACACCTATCATCCAGGAGAATAAAATAGAGGCGTTCAAAATATTCTAATAACCAACCAATAGAAATTATAATTACAAGAAGCGATGATTAACCTTATATCTGACACAGTCACCAAGCCTACTCCCGAGATGCTCTCCGTTATGATGGCTGCAGAAGTCGGTGATGATGTATTTGGTGAAGACCCGAGTGTCAATGTATTAGAATCGAAGGCAGCCAAGATGTTTGGCAAAGAAGCGGCGATGTTCTGTCCGTCTGGCACTATGACTAATCAGATAGCCATCAAAATGCATACACAGCCACTTGATGAAGTGATCTGCGATCACTACTCGCATGTCTATCAATATGAAGTAGGTGGATATGCTAATAACTCCGGGGTATCTATGAACATCGTCCCAGGGAAGTATGGCAAGATCACCGCCGATCAAATTGCCCAAGCCATCAGGCCTGATTATGATTGGCTACCTATCTCCCGCCTTGTTGTGCTTGAAAATAGTTGTAACAAAGGAGGAGGTAGCTACTATACTTGTGATGAGATAATACCCATATCGGGTCTTTGTCAACAACGAGGCTTAAGCCTGCACCTGGATGGTGCTCGATTATTCAATGTTCTTGTCGAGACAGGAGAGTCAACTCATCAGGTAGGTGCTTTGTTTGATAGCATCTCCATATGCATATCCAAAGGATTGGGTGCTCCGGTTGGATCGGTACTCATTGGCTCAAAAGAAAAAATTAGGAAGGCACGACGCATCCGAAAAGCTATAGGTGGCGGCATGCGACAAGCGGGATATTTGGCGGCAGCCTGCACTTATGCTTTAGATCACCACGTAGAGGACTTAAAAATTGATAATGCTCGAGCAAAAAAGATAGGCGAACTACTCAACAGGCAAGCTTATGTAGAAAGTGTAAGACCAGTAAAAACCAATATTGTCGTATTCTCATTGGCGGATAAAGAGGATCCTAAAAGCTTCTTAGATAAGCTGAAACAACATGAGATAGGAGCGGTTCAGTTTGGGCCTCATGAGATTAGGTTCGTATTTCATCGAGATCTACATGAGAATGATATATCAAAAGTGGAACAGATTATATCAACGATAAAATAGAAAGAGACTGTTGGATAGTTAGTCTGACTAACTATCGCCAGGCTTACGTCTGAGCATCTCATCTCTGATCTTTGCTGCCTTCTCATAATCTTCCTTTCCGAGCACCTCGTTAAGGGCATCTGTGAGTTCTTCATCAGTCATGCTACCATAATCAGAAGCACGACGTGGCGCAGCACCCTCAGGAGCTTTAGACTTTGGTTTGGCCATAGAGGAAGGATCATCAGAATCCTCAAGTTCAACACCAGCCGAGTCCATGATGAACTCAAAAGTATAGATAGGACAATCGAACCGCACAGCCATAGCAATAGCATCTGATGTCCGAGAATCAATCTCATACTCTTCCCCGTCCTTTACACAGACCAACTTCGCATAGAAAACACCGTCCAATAGATTATTGATCACCACTTCCTTGAGATCTACGTTAAAAGACTCTAAGGTATTCTTAAACAAATCATGGGTCAATGGGCGATTGGGTGCCATTTGCTCCATCGCAACCGCTATCGCTTGGGCCTCAAAGCCGCCTATAACAACTGGCAACCTTCGCTTACCATCAACTTCTCCAAGCACTACAGCATAGTTGTGTGACGCAGTTACGCTGTGTGACAAGGCTACAATGTCTAACTCGATTTTAATCATACGGTCTTCAGTGCGCCACTAGTATGGCTTATTTAAGATTGAATGCAAAAATGGTCATTTTTGATCATATATATCCCTAAGGTTTGTGAAAGTTTATGTCTTTTGTCGACTTAAATGATCAACAATAATTAAGTCGCCATGGCATATATTTGCTTACTTTTTAAGGTCTTAAGACAGCAACTATGCTTCAATTAAAAGAAAAAGATCTCTCTAAGATCATATTGATTGGTGATCATATCCTGATCAAGCCAACCACTCCGGTACAAAGAACAGAAAGCGGATTGTTCTTGCCTCAAGGCATGCATAAAAAGGAAGAACTCCGTACTGGCTATGTCATCAAAGTTGGCCCCGGCTATCCGATCCCTATGGCTCAAGATGATGACGAGTCTTGGAAGGATAAGAACGATCAAGTCAAATATGTCCCCCTTCAACCCAGAGCAGGTGATCTTGCTGTATACATGCAGGGTGGCATCCATGAGATTGTCTTCAATGATGAAGAGTATATCATAGCGACACATCGAGCACTATTAATGGTGGTTAGAGATGAGGAGTTGATGTGATGGCCTGTTCTCACATAAACATAAATCTTTGCGTTTCCAGCAGAGGGTGCCATAGAATTAGCTATAATTAGCTATTTTACAATTGAATTTTTTGAAGGATCTTGTGAATTCTAAATCACTATCATGGTCAAAGGTATAACAGCACACTTCTTAGGGTTACTTATCATTTTTTTTTGTGGACAATCTGGTTTTTCTCAAAATAAAAGTAAGGATCATTCTCCTGATCAATATTTTAAGGAGTATACAGTAGGCTCTATTGGATCTGATAAGTTCACTCAAAAGAAAGGCTATGGTGAAAGAAAGGTAGCTATTGACTTTGGTCCGCTCAGAGGAAATACTCTTGTTCTTTATCCTAATGATCTAATCAGTGAAGACTATAGAATAACATTAGCTTCAGGTAATTCAATTGCATCCAATTATGATTTGCCCATAACACTTTCCGGATTTATTGAAGATCAGATAAGCAGTATAGTAAGAATGACCATACACCAAGGTCAAATGACTGGATACGTAAAACAAGATGATACGACCTACTTTATAGAACCAGCAGATAAATATTCGACTAATCAAAAATCTTTCTCTAAGGACCAATACATAATTTATACTCAAGATCAAGTCATCATATCAGATGCACCTTTTTGTACAGCATCACATGTAGCGCATCAAAAGAATAAATTGCCGAAACCCGGGCGCACCTTAAAAATGCAAGGCTGCAAGTCATTTGACATGAGTATAGCCTTGGACTTCTCTTACTTCACGCTGCACGGAGGCATGACGGGAGCTATAGATAAAAGTATAGCAGTTATGAACTTAGTAGCCGGAGACTACGATGATGCATTTACCGATGAGGTAAGATTTAATATTGTAGAGCACTGGGTATCTGATTGTAATACATGTGATCCTTGGTCGCCTTCAGCTGACGCAAATGTACTTTTGAATAGCTTTACGTCATGGGGACCTTCTGGATTTTTGGCGACTCATGATATTGGACAATTCTGGACGGCAAGAGATATATATGGAGAGACATCAAATGGCGATGACTTCTCTGTTTTAGGTTTGGCTTGGATCAATGTGATTTGTGGGCCACAACGTTATCATATTTTAGAAGACCAGCAAAACCCAAGTGGATTAACAAGGGCATTAGTTTCGCATGAAATGGGCCATAATTTTGGTGCAGATCACGTCGCTGGAAATTTTATCATGGCACCATCTGTTGCTACATCACCTGACCAATGGTCAACAACCAATATCGATGTTATCAACGGCACACTACCAAACTATACTTGTGCAGAGATTTGCTTTAATGGTTCTTGTTCCGAGATATCTAATGCATTCGTTTCTGATTGTGCATTAGGTGATCCAGGTAGCAGTGCCAGTTATAATCTCACGGTTATTATAAATCATAACGGTGGAGGACTTAACTCTCAGGGTTTTGATGTAGTTGTTAATGGCAATAGTTATTATCATACTTGGTTGCCATCTCCTCAGACAGTAACGGTATCGGGCTTAATTGCTGACGGTACTAAGAATAACCAGGTAGTTATAATGGCAGACGATAAAAGTGATACGGGTTGTAATGGAAGTGCAGTGTATAACGAGCCCAATAGCCTCTGCGAGATTTTACTGGAGGATGCTAATTTTGATGATTGTACTCTTCCCAACAAATGGGCAATAACAACAAACAATCCATTTCAATGGAGCCCAGGCTTCGAGTACGAATGGAAGTTTGCAGATGCAAATCGAATATTTGGAACTTACAATCAAGGGTTTAATACAGGGTTCACTTTGAACGGCACGTGCATGGCAATTATGGATGATAACATAGGGGGATCATCGCCTCAATATACAGGAGAAGCGATCTTATTCACCCCTATATATGCAACATCTGAAATAGATGTCTTAAGCTTAGAATTCACTTATAACTTTCACAATAATGAAGACATCAATGGCGGGGGCAATGCCAATAACAGTTATTTTGCAGTAGAGATTTATAATGGACAAAATTGGACCTCTATTCTTTTAGATAATAATGACACTTGTCCTTGGTCCGATGTATGGCCCGCAACTTGTGCAGATCAAGTAAATCTCGACATAAGTGCTTATGCTAATGATAGCATGCAAATCAGGTTCATATATAACGATGGCGAAAATGGGGCATGGGCAGGCATGGTGGCAATGGACAATTTGAAAATCAGCGGGCAAATCTTACCTTCCAATTGCAACAATGTCGAGCTAATGACCAATCCAATCAATTACACATCATTAGAAGCCAATGACACTATTAGAAATAGCGAAACAATCATTTTAGGCCAGAACCTTAGCTTGACTGCGCCTAATGTAGTGCTTAATCCAGAATTTACTATTAACACAGGTGCCGTGTTTACTGTTGATTCTGATGATTGCAACTAAAATGAAATAAGAAAATTCTATAAACTCAACAACCTTGATTAAAAGGTTATCTCTTTCAATCGTAGTGAGTCTTTGCTTTAGTCCCGTTATCTCAAGCCAGACAGGGTTATTAAGTTATCACCCTTCTAATCACTTTAAGAAATATCACACTGGCACACTTATCTCAAAATCGCAACATCTAAAGTCAGGAAAATTAAATATGACGCTATCCCTACACTTTAGCCCTCTAAAAAACCACAAGATCTTATTAGAACAAAACGATCTCATAAGCTCATCTTATAAAGTTTCATCCCCGCTAAAAAGTAATATTTCAATCCCTCAAACCATGTCAGGCAATATCGAGGGCCAAGAAGACAGTGACGCCAGAATAACAATTTCTAATGGCATAGTGTCCGGATATATCCGACTCGAAAAGGAGACTTATTATATCGAACCACTGAGACTCGCTCTGGCAGACAAAAAACATAAACAAGAAATCAAGCCCCAGTATATCATCTACAACAGTATGGATGTAATAACAAGTCATGGCTCTTTCTGTGCAGGAGCAGAACACCAGAAAAGAAAATCTGAAATATCGACACAAAAACTTAAATCTAACAGTTGTAAGAAGTTTGAGTTAGCAATAGCGCTTGACTATACATATATCCAAGGATATGCAAGTCCTGAAAAAGCAATTGCAAAGAGCATAAGCATCATGAATATGGTTGCTGGCGATTATGGCGACGCCTTTCAATCAGAGATAAAGTTTGAAATAGTGGAACACTTTCTATCAAGTTGTACTTCCTGCGATCCTTGGGGATCATCAACAGAGATAAATGTGCTCATCGATGATTTTGGAGATTGGGCCAATAGTGGATTTACGAATACCCATGACATCGGTCAGCTTTGGTCTGGCAAGAATCTATACCTTTTTGATATGGGTCTTGAAAAATATGGAGTCATCGGTTATGCCATGACAGATGCAGTGTGTAGTGATACCCGATATCACATAATGGAAGACTACTCCCCTATTGATTGGAATCTTAGAGTTCTTACTTCTCATGAGCTTGGGCATAACTTCGGAGCTATGCATGATGCTAATGGAACATCCTACATCATGACGCCCAACGTCAATAATACTGAACAATGGTCTTCAGCATCTATCAATGTCATCAACAATAACCTTTCTAACTACACTTGCTCTTCTTCTTGCCACGAAAGTTGTAGTGAAGTTGTAGTTATTGATACTTTACACTCACAAAGCAACATCATAGCGGAAGAAACAATCAAAAACTCGACCGACCTAACCATCAATCAAAACTTGACATTACAAGCCCCTAATGTCAATATATACTCTCAGTTTTGTGTGGGCTCTGGTGTTGAGTTTACAATTGTATCTGAAGGTTGCCAATAACTTAAACTAAGATTTCGACTCTTCGCCCTGTCCTTGCCGATTCTTGTATAGCATTAACGACTCTGATATCTCTTAAGCCATCAATACCTGGGACCAGAACATCTTGATTAGCCATAATAGCCAGCGCATCATTGTCCATTTGTAAAGCTTGTTGGTTAACAACCTTTGTAAATATCTCAACACCATCAGTTCTTTCTCCTTTCAGACCATTATAAGCTTGCATAGGTGATAACATATAAGAACCATCTTCACATGATACTTGGAGGATATTAATCTCTTCTCCAACGCTTGTTTTCCCAGAGCCAAAAATCCCTTTTCTAAATTCTAAAATATATTCTGTTGTCTCATCAACTTCAGAGAAAGCCTCAGGTCTTGTCGTGGTATGAGATGCCGAGAGTACAGCTATAGGTTCCATCTGACCGGCGTGCCTTAAGCCATTGATAGTATAAACACCCATATCATAAAGAGCACCACCCCCTAATGCCTTTTCATATCGCCAACCAGTACCTGCACCACCTGCATATCCAGCAGCGGCATACATAGCTTGAACTGCTCCAAACTTTCTCTCCTCAGTCAATGAAATGATCTCTTGCATATTGGGATCATGCTGCACCCTATAACCTATAGACAGTCTAACTTTATTTTTTGTACATGTGTCGATGATCGTCTGACATTGAGGGACATCAAGTGCCATTGGTTTTTCGCACCAGACATGCTTACCCGTTTCTGCAGCTTTAACAGCATACTTCATATGAAGGCCAGTAGGGACAACTATGTAAACTACATCTATCTCATCATTATTAGCGAGGAGATGCATGTTGTCATAATTGTAAACATTCTTATCAGTGATATTATAGTTTTTCTGCCAAATTGGAATTTTCTCAGGAGATCCCGTAACAATTCCTCTTAACTCACAATGTTTGGTTAATTGTAATGCTGGAGCTAACTGATCTGTGCTGTAATAACCTAAGCCAACAAGCGCTACACCAAGCTTCTTCCCAATTGCATTAGTTTGATTAGGTGATTTGACGCAACTCAATAACGGCTGGGCTATGATTGCACTCGCTACAACCCCAGTCTTCTTTATAAAAACACGACGTTCTTTCATTCCCATGAGAGCTATTGGCCAAAGACATTAATAGTTAAAGAACCATGAGAAAAAGAGAATGTTGCAAGGTGAAGATATCTACAACAATGATCACAGTAGCCCTTGGCCTCTTAGCCACTCCCCGAAGTGTTCTATCCACTTATCAGAGTTATTACCATTAGGTCTCATCCCAAATCCATGGCCTCCATTGGCATACATGTGCAGTTCAGATAAGTTGTTAGCGCTCATCCAATCTTGATAGATTTTTACACTGGCAGGTGCCAATCCAAGCGGATCGTCACTCGCACAAGCTATAAATGCTGGTCCTGCATCCTTTGGCATCTCACTCTTTGGTACGATGTCCATCCAAGCATATATTGGGGCTATAAAGTCAGGTCGATTAGAAAGATTGCTACTGTAAGTCGCCCCCATCGTGACTGCACCTCCTGCGGAGAATCCCATGAGGCCTATTTTGGTGGCGTCGATATTGTATTCTGCAGCATTAGATCTTATAAGTGAGATGGCTTGAAGTGCATCGTCAACTGATAGATGAAGTAAGCTAGCAGCCTTTCTCGTTCCTTCTTCCCATTCTTCACTTAATTGTTTTGTACCGTCTTCTCCAGTAGGAACCAATCTATACTTCAAGACAAAAGCCGTAACACCTCTCTTCGATAACCACTCAGCAACTGATGTTCCTTCACTTTCTATCGAGTGAGCATATAGCCCTCCACCTGGGCAGATTACAACTGAAGTCCCCGTAGCGATGCCTTCTGGTGCTCTATAAACCATCATAGATGGCTGTGAGACATTGGTGATGACTCTTGTCTGCCATGACGTTGAGAAGTAATCCATTTCCTCATCGGCCCACTCTACTGTTGGATCATTCTTAGCGATAGGAAGTTGGACTATCTCTTGGGCCATAGTTGACATAGATACAATGCTTGCGATTATAAAAAGAAGAGTTTTGAACATCTTAGCACGAATTGATTAAGCATGAAAGATACTCAAATAGTCATTTGAGGACTAATTGATCATGATCAAACTTGATAATGATAAATAGTCAGAAACCTATAAATGGAAAAGCCAAGTATTATGCATGATTTTGGCGCTTCTCCCACATCTCGCGGGCGTGCGTCTGTAAATCTTCGATATCATCGGTCTCATCAACAATCTCAAGACCAAGTATGGTCTCCATAAGATCTTCCCATGTGACAATACCAAATACACCACCAAACTCATCAGTGACGACAGCAAGATGATCTTCTGTCTCCATAAGTTTATCTTGTAGTTGAGTAAGCGGTGCAGCTTCACTAACAAAGACTGGAGGCCTAAGAAGTGTTGAGACCTTGTGATCTCCTTTGCCTTCTATGATTCCTTGAAACAATTCATCCTTAAGTAGCACACCACAGATCTTTTCCTTGTCAGCATCAAAAACTGGGATTCGAGAATACCTCATTGGCATGTCACGATCGTATAGCTCCTGCAGAGTTATACTTTCTACAGCTGACTTCATCACACTACGCGGTGTCATGATAGCTTTTACCTTGATCTGGTCTAACTTTAAAACATTGTGGATCGTACGTGATTCAGTCTTTTTAAGCGCTCCACTGTCTTCTCCCGCTTTTGTCATAGCTCTAAAGTCTGCTCTACTAAAGACACTCTTTGACTTATCACTTTTAAGGTTCTTTGTGATCAACTGACTTAGCCATACAAATGGAGCTAAAATGAACAACAAAACTTTTAATGACACTACTGTAAATGGCACAAGAGATCTCCAAGAGTTAGCGCCTATGGTTTTAGGTATTATTTCCGAAAGGATCAAAATAAAAAAGGTCATGAGTCCAGCGACGATGGCCTCCCCACTCAAGTGGATCGGGCCCATTTCAAGACTCGTAGCCCCTAAAACCTTACTTGCCTGCGAACCAACCATAATTGCTCCAACCGTATGGGCTATCGTATTGAGCGTTAGTATCGCAGAAAGTGGTTTGTCTATATCTTCTTTGAAGTTCTCGAGAGTCGTTCCGATGGCATGGCCATCATGCACCTTACCTCTTATGTATGAAGGTGTTATACTAAGCAGTACCGCCTCTAGTATAGAACAGAGAAACGAAAATGCGATTGAAAAGACGAAGTAGATTATAAGTAAAGTCATATGCTCTTAGACGACAGATTGAACCCAAAGGTAACCAGATATCAAGAAAATCATAATATGACTAAAGCTATAAAAGATGCACACCCATCTTTAGATCACTTCGATAACTTAATCCGAGAAAATCTATGTGCTAATGATTAAGCAACAGTGGCCAAATGAGCAATCAACTTTTCAGCCAACTCGATCCCAATCTTTTGCTGTGCTTCGTTAGTAGAGGCTCCTGTATGAGGTGTCAATGATACTCTTGGATGAGCCAGTATATCTTCTCTTGGCGTAGGTTCATTAGCGAAGACGTCGACACCTGCCGCAGCAATTTTTCCACTTGCTAAAGCTGCTAACATAGCATCCTCATCAACAGTCCCTCCTCTTGAGGCATTGATCAAAACTACGCCATCTTTCATCTTAGCAAACTCATCAGTACTCAACACTGGTGCACCTGTAAATGGTACATGAAGCGTGATCACATCCGCAGCTGCTAACATCTCATCCATAGAACTTGACTTGAGCGTATAAGAAGCATTGACTGTCTCTCCTCCTATCTTAAGTTCTGCTTCACTGATATATGGATCCACGCCGATGACATTCATGCCTACACTGAGTGCCAGTTGAGCTGTCTCTCTACCTATTCGTCCGAGACCAATAACACCCAGCGTCTTACCATACAGCTCGAAGCCTTTAGAGTATGACTTTTTAAGTGCCTTAAACTCGGTTCTTCCTTTTATAGGCATCGCCTTGTTAGAAAGGTAAAGTGATCTTGCCACTGAGAACAAATGTGCAAATGCTAACTCTTCAACTGATCGTGAAGATGCTGCAGGCGTATTGATAACTGCTATCCCTTTGCTTTTAGCATAGTCAACATCTATATTGTCTAACCCAACTCCACCACGACAGATCGCTTTCAAGTTAGGACATAAGTCTATAAGATCTGTTCTGACCTTTGTTGCGCTACGTACACAGATCGCATCAAATTCTTGAAGTCTCGTAGGAAGTTCTCCCTGAGGAATGTTAGAATTTTGAACTATGTGTCCAGCAGCTTCCAACATGTCTACTCCTACTTGTTGGATGCCATCATTGATCAATATCTTTGCCATTTCTTTACCGTTTTTCTGATGAGAGGGCGAAGATATAATCTTTTTTATGCTGCTAAAAGCTTTATATCTACTATAGATAAAAGGGCCAATATTATGATCTCTTCTCAGCATAAATAACTGTAAAGAAGCGATCCTGGCATCTATAATTTGCTATGGCTGTTTCTAATTTCTTCTACAAGTTACTTGATAACCATTCTCGTCATAGGCATCAAGGTTGCCATCCTGTCGGATCACATAGTATTCTCCAGTACGACTACCATTGACAAGCAGTCTTTCTCCTCGTTGTGTTAACTCACTGATATCTACCCTATTGCTGCCTTGATAAGATGTCCTCGCCATCACTTTCTGCCCTTGGCGATAGAACTCTATCTCGCCACGTGTATTGTTAAACACAAAAGACCAAGTGGCCAATGATTCTTTAGTGGCACTCGAAGTGTTGGTGTTAGTGCGATCTGAAGAGGTGCCAAGGTTACGATCCGCTTCATCGAGCAAATCATCAAGGGACGGCACTCCAGATGCGCCTCCAGTTCTGGTAGAACCTGTGTTGGTCGTAGATCGAGTATCTCTTGTCGGAGCTGGTGCTGGCGACTGCGGTACTTGTGCAGTTGTTGTGCTGCCATTAACCCTTCTCCTTAGCGCATCGTTCTCCGCTTTAAGGTCTTTTATCGTTTGATCTTGCTTCGCAAGGATGAGCTCTTGTTCTTCATATGCTTGTCTCAAGCGGTCAAACTGATCGTTATCAATGTTACCTTCTGGGATCTCTATACGATCCCTTTTTTCCTCCATCGTACGCTCTACTGAGTTACTATCCGTGTTCTCAACCTTATCCTTGATCTTATCCCAAGTCCCAGAATCTCTTAGGTACTTAGATCCAAAATATGCTATCGGCGCAAGAATCACCAAAAAGATGAGAAATCTCGCACAGCCTGTCATTTTATACTTACCAGTCATATCAACTGTTGTTTAAATCCTTTAATGTTCGCAAAATAAAACTTCCTTGGTACAATCAGCTTGGATAAAGACAAGTATCCCATAGTTATCGACGATTGTACGGATAGCCTTCTTCTCACTTTCGTAAATACTCTAAGCTCAATAAGTGCCCAAAGAAGACATTTTTAACTATTATAGTACAAGAAACTAACAACTATCACAATGAGTTATGAATACAATCCATCAAAGCCACCAGTGGCTTTCTGGATAATATCAGGTATCGGACTACTCTGGAACCTTATGGGCTGCTTTCAGTGGTTCACAGAGTACAACTTTTGGAAAAATCCAGCTTCAAGGGATATTCTACCTGAAGCTATGAGAGGTCTTTATGACCAGACTCCAGCATGGACATATGTCATATTTGCTATAGCAGTGATAACGGGGACGCTGGGAAGTATCGGACTTTTGATGCGCAAATCTTGGGCTAAGACCTTGTTTTTGATCAGTCTCATTGCTGTGATCATCCAACAAGTATACTTCTTGATTTCAACTGATACTCTTGAAAAGCTCGGAGCAACTGCTTTGATTATGCCTTTAGTTATTACACTATTCGCCGGTTTTCTATTGTATTACTCAAAGAAGAGTACTGCCATGGAATATATAAGCTAATTACAGTTCAGGCTTGGAGAGATAATCGTCTAAGCGATCCAATTTGTTCAACCAGAAGGACTCATATTGTTGGATCCATTGATGCACCTCTTCAAGTCCTGCCAATGAAAGAGAGCATCTTCTTTCCCTGCCATTCTGTTGAATGAAAAGTAGTTGAGACTCTTCCAATATTTTCACTTGCTTCGAGATTGCAGGGCGACTGATAGTAAAGCGTTCGGCGATCTCATTGATCGTCATTGGTTGTTCTGAAAGGGTCTCTATGATCTTTCGCCTGGTTGGATCTGCAAGTGCTTGCCAAGGATCTCTTCTCATAGTGATAAGTGTTTTTCTAATTTCTTCTTTAGTAACTTCTTCCAACCAA
The DNA here is from genome assembly GCA_938022935.1 of uncultured Saprospiraceae bacterium. GTDB lineage: Bacteria > Bacteroidota > Bacteroidia > Chitinophagales > Saprospiraceae > JAJRXG01. Next base: position 14,231 of record CALIHL010000041.1, on the reverse strand, counting down.
AGGACAACATTGTCTTCGTCATCCAACCATCAAACCCTACAAACCCATCATGTGACAGCGTCAAGAGAGTCTCTTCATTACCGATGTCCTTTAACTCCCAAGTGACTATGGTAGGTGTTGTCATTCCCTTAGATTGCCAGCTATAAGATATGGCCGTAGGTTCTTCTATTTTGAGTATTGAGCATCGAAGAACACCATCAAACTTACCTCTTGGTGTAGTCTTCAAGTTAAATTCTGATCCCAAGGCCAACTCAAAGTCATCAGTTTCCATCAACCAAGAAGACAGAGCTTCTTTGGTGGTAAGGGCGCTCCAGACTTTATCTATGGCGTGTTTATATTTTCTCTTGATGTGGATCTGTGGCTTGCTGTTGTTCTGCATGACATTTAGTAACTGTCCGGTTACAAATTTATGTGTAACTATTTGGTTACGCAAAATATTTGTAATAATTATTCGAAAAAGTTAGGGTTTGGATAGCTATAAGTGTAGCTGAAGTTGTCTTTGAACTTTTGATTACTCACAATCTTATGAGGCAACACACCCGGTAAGAATGAAGGAGATTGAACACCAATTGCTTTAGATTGATGAGCATAGAAGTCTTTTTTGATAGGATGATCGTCTGCGCAGATATTGTAGATGTCATCCTCATGCTTTGATGACTCTATAACTTGAATGATAGAACGGATACAATCTTCTTGATGTACCATATTGACAGGCGTGTCTCCGCCGGGCACATTCTTCTTTCCTTTGAACCAGTTGCCTGGTTGTCGACTACCACCGACCAATCCTGCCATCCTAAGTATCGTGTAGGGAATACCAGATTGTTGTACAATCTTCTCAACTGCCAAGACAGCTTGACCCGATGATTTCTCAGGCCTACAAACTACAGATTCATCTACTTCTTTGTAGTTGTTTTGATAAACTCCAGTTGAGCTGATGAAAATCATTTTTCCAACTTCCTTCGCTTTAAGTGTATCGATTAAGAGGGACAATTTGCAACGATAGGAAGCGATAACAGAATCATCGCCACGCCCTGGTGGTATATTAATGACAGCCACGTCACAGTCGAACAAGCTTTCATCATCAATATGTAGTTCTTCAGATAGCTTAAGGTGATAAGGCTGTATAGAGGCTTCTTTCAATTGCCCAAGCTTCTCAACCCTTGTCGTACTCCCCTTGACCAAGTACTTCTTATTAATCAGCTCAACTGCTAATGGAAGACCGAGCCAGCCACAGCCTATCACTGATACTTTCTGAGGTGTTATAGCCATCTCGTCTTCAGCTTTATATCCCCACGTTTTCCTTTAAGTGCAAGGCCCTCTCTTGGCACGCCAATATAAAATAAGCCAAGGCACTTTTCCTTTTTTTCTAATTGTAAAAACTCATCAGCTACAAGTGAATACCCAGGTGTGCTCCAATAGCCACCCAAGCCCAAAGCTGTTACTGTAAGCGCCATATTTTGAACTGCACAAGCCACTGCTGATTCTTCTTCCCATAATGGCACACGCTTATCAGGATCTCTCATCATGCAAATAGCCACGATATGACTTGCTTTCAAAGGTTTGGTTCTAATTTTCTTGAGTTTCATATCAGAGAACTTCTCCTCAGGCGTATACTTCTGATACCACGTTGCACCGAACTCACATAGTGATGGTATCTTAGCTTGTGGTATAACAATGAACCTCCACGGCTCCGTCATTTTATGGGTTGGGGCCCAATTAGCATTTTCTAAAATCTCCCAGATCACATCGTCATCAACTACCTCCCCTGTATACATCGGTGGGAAGATCGACCTTCTGGAGCGTATTACTTTGTTTACTATTTCTATTTGTTTCATTCTCTTTAAATAATTTAACGCATCAACTAAGGCGTTGATACTTTTCCGCCTTCCTTATAAACAAAACAATAAATAAAAATCAAGAAGAAACTTATAAAGATCGACGCTCCAAAACTATCTTCAATTGCTCTATCTTCTGTTATAAATGCAACACAACCAATCACAAGAGGTAGTACCAAGACATAACCCAAGTACTTACTCAGCTTCATCTTCCACATGCTCGCTCCGATTATAGCGAAAGCTACGCCTAGTAACAACCACTTTGTCCAAGTAAATGCAAACAGCTGCATGATCGTGGCGGAGAGATCAGGCATAAGCTTGTAACCTTTTGTCAACTTTAGTAATTGTAAATTCTCAAGCATATCTGCAATGACAATAAGTGGCGCAAACCATTTTGCCTTTTCTAATATCTCAACCCCAGTGATGTCTTTAAGACGGGACATAAATAGAAAAAGGAAAAGTCCATACATCGCCATAAAACCAAAGTCAACATAGTTCAATTTGTCAATATCTTTAAGTTCATCGTAGGTCAGTGGATCCAATACCTCTTTAACTTCTGCTTCATTGGAGGCAAACTCAAAAGCAAGTATAGAGCTGCTATACCCTTCTGGTATTTTGTCCTTAGCAGGACTAAAAGAATTGATAGCAATGACCAGAGGTAATAGCAAAAATCCGAGTATCCCAGTTTTGATCAGCGGCCGATTCTTAAATAGTTGATTCATGCTCATAAGGTGATTGAGGAGTCAAATTAATCAAAAGGGTTAATAAATTAGGAATTAATGAGAGTTGGTATACTTTCGCGGCTGATTTATAAAAAGGTAATAAATGAGAATTTGTTTTTCACTGTTTCTCATCGCATGGTCAATCTGTGTGATGGCGCAATCTTCTGACACTCTATCTTTTGATATTCAAGAAGTTACGATCGCCGAAAACCGGTTATCCATACCTTTCAATGACGTATCAAGGAACATAGAGGTGCTTACCAAGCAACAAATCCAAGCGCTCAATGCTAACAATATCAATGAGGTGCTACAGCTAGTCGGAGGCGTCGATATCCGACAAAGAGGTATACATGGGGTCCAGGCCGATCTAAGCATCCGAGGAGGCACTTTCGAGCAAGCCTTGGTACTGATCAATGGCGTTAAGATGTTAGATCCTCAGACGGGTCACCATCTGATGAATCTCCCTATTACGCTTGAAGATATCGAGAGAATAGAAGTGCTTAAAGGGCCAGGCGCAAGAATCTTTGGGCAAAACGCATTTGCGGGAGCGATCAACATCATCACAAAGGTTAAAGAAGACTTTGCCCTTTCTGCCGGCTTAGACTATGGAGAGAACGGACTTCTGAACGCATTTACCTCAATCAATCTTCCAGTTAATCAGCTGAAGCAAAAGATATCTCTTAGTCGCAATCATTCTGATGGGTATAGGAGCAACACTGATTACAACATCACCAATCTCTTCTACCAAGGCCAAGTAGACATAGGCCGAAACAAGCTTAATCTTTTCGGTGGCTACACAGCGAGGGACTTTGGCGCTAACGGCTTTTATGGAAATGAAACATTCACTGATCAGTATGAAGAGACGAGGACCAGCATCATCAGTGCTTCTTATGAAGCAAGAGCGGGTTCTTGGAAGATTAGCCCAAGACTTAACTGGCGACGGAACACTGACAACTGGCAGTTCAGAAGACAAGATCCTGAGTTCTTTCAAAACTTCCATACAAGCCATGTGGTAACAGGAGAACTACATCTTTCTAAAACTCACGGCCTTGGGATATTAGGTATAGGAGCAGAATACAACTCCATAGATCTAACATCCAATAATCTTGGACAAAGAGAGCGAGGCCAGATAGGTCTCCATCTTGAAAACAGATTCTTACTATTGGATGAACAACTGGACATCACGCCAGGCATCTATCTACTCAGGATATCAGACTTTGGTACTCAACTCTTCCCTGGCTTAGACATCGGATATAGGCTTGACAACAATTGGAAGCTGTACACAAACCTTGGACGTACATCTCGGATACCGAGCTTTACAGACCTTTATTACGAAGATCGTGGCAACTTAGGAAACCCTGACTTGCAGACAGAGTCAGCTTTTACATTTGAGTTAGGAGCTTCTCACAAATCACGCACTGCGATTTACCAGCTAAGTTACTTTAGACGAGATGCCAGTGATCTGATAGACTGGTTCAAACTCAATCCTGACGACAAGTGGATGCCGGACAACTTCGGTTCTGCAATTTACAATGGGTTAGACCTGAGCGCAACATTTAACCTTTCAAGAGAAAAAAGTTCATCATTCTTACAGACACTAAAAATCAACTACTTATATCTCAATGCTTCTTTGGGTGATAGCGATGTTGCTCTTTCGAGAAATGCGCTTGAGAACCTAAAGCATCAGCTGATCATCCACCCAAGATTCAGAGTATCTAATCATCTCAGTGGCAGTCTCTTGTTTAAGTACAATGATCGCGCCTCATTGGAGGATTACAGTTTGCTGGATGCTAATGTGCAGTATAACATCAATGATTGGGCTTTTTATGTCAAAGCAAGCAATCTTCTCGACACTGCATATAGAGAAACTAACCTTGTGCCAATGCCTGGTAGATGGATGATGGTTGGGCTTAGATATCGCTTGCATTAAAGTATACCCGAAGTCCTGTTACAGGTCGTAATCAAAGCAAATAATACTCAGTAGCTCCAACACTTAAGTGGCTATACTGTTAGCATGCTAACAAATGTTAATAACTGCACATATATGAGTAAAACTATTGATATATTGAGTTTTGTAATATTGTTTTAATTGTAATATTTGCAGCCTTAGACCAGCCCGATATGAACATAAGTATACCACAGCGTGAGCGCGCATTTGTCGAAAGACATGTTAGTCCTGATGAGAACCAGATAAACGCCATGCTTGAAGCGATCGGCGTAGCATCACTTGATGAACTGATAGATCAAACCATACCAAGATCTATAAGACTATCAAAGGATCTTAATCTACCTGCAGCTAAAGGAGAATATGAGTTCTTGACAAGCTTCAAGGCGCAAATGTCTCAGAACAAAATATCTAAGAATTACATTGGCACAGGGTACTACGGGACGTTGACCCCAACCGTAATCCTTAGAAATATCTTAGAAAATCCGGGGTGGTACACAGCCTATACACCTTATCAAGCGGAGATCGCTCAAGGAAGACTCGAAGCATTGATCAACTATCAAACGATGGTGATCGAGCTCACGGGCATGGAAGTAGCTAATGCTTCGCTTCTCGATGAAGGCACAGCAGCCGCAGAGGCCATATCCTTGTTATATGGCAAAAGACCAAGAACAAAGAAAAAAGCAGAACGATTCTTTGTAGATAAGAATGTGTTTCCTCAGACCCTTGATGTGATCAAGACAAGAGCTCTATCTGTGGGCATCGATCTACAGATTGGATCACTTGAAGAGCTGGACTTTTCAGATGAATCACTCTTCGGTATATATGTCCAGTATCCTAACAACGATGGAGCGATCATAGATATCAAGTCAGTGATCAACAAAGCAAAAGAAAATGATGTACTCGTGGCGGTCGGGGCTGACTTGCTTAGCCTAACATTGCTAACTCCTCCAGGGGAAATGGGGGCTGACGCTGTTATCGGTACAACACAGAGGTTTGGTATACCCATGGGTTATGGAGGACCACATGCTGCGTATTTTGCAACGACAGAAAAGTTCAAAAGACAGATCCCAGGTCGTATCATCGGAAGATCAATAGATGCCCATGGTGATCCTGCATATCGCATGGCACTACAGACCCGTGAGCAACACATCAGAAGAGAAAAAGCTACTTCCAATATCTGCACAGCTCAAGTGCTCTTAGCAGTCATGGCAGGTATGTACTCAGTATATCATGGTCCAAAAGGGCTTAAGAGGATAGCCGAGCGAATCACTGGTTATACGACCATGCTCGATCGACAATTGAAAAAATTGGGCTTTGAACAAGTCAACACTTACTACTTCGACACTTTAAAAGTACAAGTAGATAACATCGACAAGTTCAAGATGATAGCGGAGTCTAAGAACATGAACTTTAGATACTTCGCTGACAACCAACATGTAGGTATCTCACTCGATGAGACGACAACTACGGAAGAACTCGAAGACATCATCAGGATCTTTGCTATACATGGTGGTTCAGGTGTTATCGACTTAGCTTGGTTACACGAAGCAGATATCCAAGTAGAACTCAACTGGCCACAAGAGTTGGTTAGAACGTCAACTTACTTGCAACATGAAGTCTACAGCAAGCATCACTCGGAGCATGAGATGCTACGCTATATCAAGAAACTAGAAAACAAAGATCTTTCGCTCGCACACTCAATGATCTCATTGGGTTCATGTACGATGAAGCTCAATGCGACAACGGAGATGATACCAGTTACATGGCCAGAGATGGGTCAGATCCATCCTTTTGTGCCAGTCGCACAGGCGGAAGGATATACTCGGATGATCGAAGAGCTAAGTGCTTGGTTGTGTGAGATTACGGGATTTGACGGGATGTCTCTCCAACCTAATAGTGGCGCTCAAGGCGAATATGCTGGCCTCATGGTCATCAAAGCATACCACGAGGATAGAGGTGAGCACCATCGTAACATAACATTAATACCATCATCAGCACATGGAACCAACCCAGCGAGTGCGGTGATGGCAGGTATGAAAGTCGTTATTGTAGGTTGTGATGATAAGGGCAATATAGATGTCCAAGACTTAAAAGATAAAGCAGAGCTACATAAAGACAACCTGTCTGCCCTGATGGTAACCTACCCTTCTACGCATGGGGTATTTGAAGAAGAGATCAAGGAGATCTGTGATACTATACACCAATATGGTGGACAGGTATACATGGACGGAGCTAATATGAATGCTCAAGTTGGACTTACCAGTCCTGCAATGATCGGAGCAGATGTTTGTCATTTGAATCTGCACAAGACGTTCTGTATCCCTCACGGAGGAGGTGGACCTGGTGTTGGGCCGATTGGTGTCGCATCGCACTTAAGCCCATTCTTACCAGGCAACCCACACGTCAAGTGCGGTGGAGATAGAGCGATAACGGCGATTTCATCGGCGCCATTTGGCAGTGCAAGTATCTTGGCGATATCATATGCTTACATAGCAATGATGGGCGCAGATGGACTTAAGAAAGCTACACAAACTGCGATTCTCAATGCTAACTATATCAAAGCACGATTAGAAAAGCACTATAAAGTCTTATACACTAATGACAAAGGAAGATGCGCGCATGAGATGATTATCGATTGTAGAGATTATAAAAAATCAGGCATCGAAGTAGCTGATATGGCGAAGCGGTTGATGGATTATGGTTTTCATGCGCCGACTGTATCATTTCCAGTTGCAGGCACGATGATGATAGAACCCACAGAGAGTGAGACTAAAGAAGAGATGGATCGATTCTGTGATGCCATGATCGAGATCAAAAAGGAGATCGACGAAGTGTTAGAAGGTAAAGCTTCAGAGACTGACAATGTCCTGGTTAACGCACCTCATACATTTGGTGTAGCAACAGCAGATGAATGGGATGCCCCATACTCAAGGGCAAAAGCAGTGTTCCCATTGCCATATGTAAAAGCCAACAAGTTCTGGCCAAGTGTAGGTCGTATAGATAATGCTCATGGCGATCGCAACTTGATCTGTACATGTGCACCTATAGAATCTTATCAAGAAACTGAAGAAACAGTTTAAAGTAGCTACCATGTCAGAAGTTAAAAAGACGGCCCTTCACCAAGTCCATGTTGACCTTGGTGCTAAGATGATTCCATTTGCTGGATATGATATGCCAGTGAGATATACTTCGCTAATGGAAGAGCATCGTGCAGTAAGAGATTCTGCAGGCGTCTTTGATGTGTCGCATATGGGAGAGTTTATAATTAAAGGAGCCCAAGCACTGGACTTAATCCAAACTGTGAGCAGCAACGACGCCAGCACACTCACCATCGGTCAAGCCCAGTACTCCTGCATGCCCAATGACAAAGGAGGCATCGTAGATGACTTGATTATATATCGCTTAGCTGAGCAAGAATACCTGCTCGTTGTCAATGCTTCTAACATTAAAAAAGATTGGGATTGGATCGCTGCTGCAAATACTTTTGATGCAGAGATGTACGACGCTTCTCCGGATTATGAATTATTAGCAGTTCAAGGACCAAAGGCGGCTGAACTATTACAACCGCTTACAGAAGTAGCACTTTCTAATATTGAGTATTACCACTTTACAAAAGGAAAAATAGCAGGTATAGATGATGTAATCATATCCGCTACTGGTTATACAGGATCGGGAGGATTTGAATTGTATGTACCAACTGCAAAGGCTGAAACGCTCTGGAAAGCTATTTTCTCAGTAGACAATGATGTTGTCGTCTTACCAGCAGGTCTTGGAGCGCGCGACACCTTAAGGTTAGAAATGGGCTACTGTCTCTATGGCAATGACATCAATGACACGACCTCGCCAATTGAGGCTGGTCTTTCTTGGATTACGAAGTTTAACCATCCATTTACAAATGCCGAGCAATTAGAAAAACAAATAACTGACAAACCAAGTAAGAGGTTAGTAGGTTTTGAGATGAATGATAAAGGTATCCCTCGTCAAGACTATGATATCTTAAATACTTCTGGAAACAAAATTGGAGTGGTAACTTCTGGCACCATGTCACCCACTTTAGAAAAAGGTATTGGCCTTGGCTATATCGATGTACCGCATCATAAGAAGGGCACAGATATCTTGATACAGATTAGGAAGAAGCAGGTTGCGGCGACTGTTAAAAGGCCGCCGTTTGTCTCGGTATAATTGATCTAATCTGATCCTTGAAACCAAACAGAGTTTCCACTCTTTATTAATCCATTGGAACAATCAGATTTCGATTTTAAAGAATTTTAAATTTCGCACTCTGCTTCCTCTGTTGAGCAGAAATCCATCTACCTCGTTGTTTTCATCGAACGAAAATACAATACTGCTGGCAACTCGATCGACTGGCACAAATGTCTCTTTTGATGTCTCATTGATTAACACCTTACCCATTTTTGTATTGTTGATGTACAACTTGCCGTTCGCTACCTCTAGTTCAAATAAGATATTGAGCTCAGGTGAATGAAACAATCCTTGATAATCCTCATGGTCGAGCACAACTGGCACCTCTGGCTTTTTTCGTTCAATTCTGCCTTCATAATCACCTCCCACTAGAACTGTAGCGTTATTATATTCTTTGGGATCACCAGAATGAAAAACAATGACAGCGTTGGCTACAGCAATGCTAAAAGTGGAATCTGAAAGAGGCAACATAGATTCCTCTTCTTGTCCTTCTAACTCCATTGTTAGACTGCCCTGATCGTCTGAACGAATTGTAACACCCATCTCATTATTAAAGAGATACTCTCCAGCAAATTGATCTGCCTTGTTTTTTGAAAGCTTAATATCTGGCAGATTAGTAACGGGGACTTTTTTATTTTCTTCTTTCGGTGACAAATAAAAATTAATGATGACTTTACTTATCTCTCTTATTGGGTCTATGTCTCCCCAGTTACTCAAGACAACAAAGGCAAGCTCTTTGGATGGCATAATAGCGACCTGTGTACGAAAGCCAGACGGCGTAGCACCCGAATGTTCAACAAGATCTTCACCTCGGTATGTACCAAGGGCCAAGCCCAATCCATAGTCTATGGGTTCTCCGTTATCGAGTTCGCCTTTTGTCTTCATCAATCTGAACACCTCTGGAAACAAAACCTCTTCCTGCAATGCTTGTGTCCAGATGATCATATCATTTAAGTTGCTATAGACGGCACTTGAACCGATTAAGGACATTCCATTATTCTGATCAAAAGAAAACGAAGAATCTTTAGAGTAATAAGCAACAGCGCGATTCTTAATAATTTCATATGGATTATCATTAGCAAATGAAGACATCATTTTCAATGGAGAAAACAAGTTAACATCGCACCACTGCCTAAAAGATTGATTTGTAATCTTTTCAACTATTAGCGCTAACAGAACATAGTTGGTATTAGAATAATCATATTCTGAACCAGGAGAAAAATTCAATGATGTTTGATCTTCAACTAAAACAACAGCTTCTTTCGATGAAAAAATTGAGCCTTGATTAGATAATGCAAACAGTCCACCTACATCTCGCAATCCACTTGTATGATAAACCAGATGCTTTATCAATATCCCGCTGTCCAAAACTCCCAACTCAGGAAGATAAGTAGCAGCTTTATCACTTAGATTGAGCTTTCCTTCTACAATTAATGTGGCGATAGCAAATCCTGTAAACTGCTTCGCTACTGAAGCTACATCAAATATAGAATTGTCATCAAGAGGAATCTGGTATTCAAGATTGGCATATCCGATGGACTTCTTATATATTACCTCTCCTGATTTTAAAATAGCTACACTGACACCAGGTTGTTCTTTAGAGTCGCTTTCCCATTTATTGAGTAAGTCTATCGGCGCTGCATGATTTTGGCTATACAATTGTGTAGCCATGAAAAACACAACCAAAAGTAGATAAAGGTTGTTGCTGTAATTATTCATAGTTAAGATTTAATATTATTTGATTTAGGCATAAACTCAAGCTGAATTGCGATTGTAATGAGAATCATGGCAGACGCCGTTAAAGCATAGACACCGCTGAAGTGGCTTTCCTTTTCAATACCAGTTACAAGAATGGCATAGAAAATAAAAAGCACAATTGTAACCCCAAACCCTATCTTCCCCAACAGCAAATAAAACTGTTGCCTTTTCTTCATTTTATTGTGCGCCTTGATTCTCTTTAGAACAACATGCCCCATATCTCCACTTGGATAGCTCAGTTCAGATTTTTGAAAAATCGTTTTTAATTCATCTGCATCTCTCATAGTACATGACTTGTATGATTTAAAATATGTTGAAGGTTTTTTCGACCTCTGTGTAGCAACACTTTAATATTGGATCTTGTAAAATCTGTTAACGATTCTATTTCTTCAATGCTGTATTCCTCTAAATAATAAAGCTGAAGGGTAAGCGCTTCTTTTGCAGAAATCCTTAATAGAGCATTCTTTAGTATCCGAGATAAATCTTCTTTATCTAAATTCACAATAGCCTCATTTTGTGTAACAAGGATATCATCTGCAATCTCATGATCCTCTAACATCAAAGGCTTTCGACTTCTTATAAAATTGAGACTCTTGTTGATTATAATCTTACAGAGCCATGTCGAAAACTTAGATTCTTGTCGATATTTAGACAGTGAAGTATAGGCTTGGACAAAACTATTTTGAACTATGTCTTGAGCATCTTTTTCATTTTTAATCATAGACATAGCGGTCCTCATCGCAAGCTGCTGATGTTGATTAACCAAGTAGCCATATGCTTCAACGTCACCGTTAAGTACTCTTCTGATGTATAAGTCATCCATCTGACTTTACACCTTTTCTTTAACACTTCTAATGATGACATAAGATATTACAAGACCTAAGCCTCCAAATAGAAACATAAGAGCTGGATATAATTCTTCCGTGCTTCGAGATAGCAAATATTCAAGTACATAGGCAACCAGGATACCAACACCTATACCTATCGAAAGTGATCCCAATTTCAATGCAAAATTATCTCCGCTTTGCTCATCAATCGGAAGCCCTAACTGCAATTGTAGCATTCGTTCTACATGACGACTTCTCAAGAAGAGCATGATTGTCAATCCGGCTACTATGGCGATTATTGTAAATAGAGCTCCAGGGTCCACTATTAGATTCATATCATTAACTGTTTGTCTCTATTTATTAGACACTTGACTATACCTTTCGGTTACAGAAAGGCAACATTCTTTTCTGAAGGACAGATTAACCAAGTAAGGCTAACAATGAGAATTGAAACGCACCATAGACAAGCATGCTCGAATATGACTTATTGATTAGTGCAATGTCTCAAAGACAATAGTAAAATAATATGATGTTTATGGACAAGATTAAACGACCAGCTCCTTTGTCTAAGATACAGACATAGATATTCTGCTCACTTAAGAAGAAACAATAAATAATACTAACCCAACAAATTAAATGGAGTAACTCTATGCTCCGACCAGATTCTCCTCTTTCAGCTCTCGGCCTGCAAAGAAATCAGACTCGTCGCCTTTAGAAACTTTTATCCCGCCTCTGTCCTCTCTCAGTGTTCTGGAGAATAAAGACAAGTCACCATCTGTAAGAAACTGCCATGTTAACTTAGACCAAGAATTATGAGAAACTAAAGAATCATAGTATTCAGGAGCTATGGCCTTGATCTTAGGGAGGTTATTCCATGGGACATATGAAAAGTCATGGTGCTCATTATGGTAACCTACGTTAAAAGCTAACTTGTTAAGCGGACCATAATAGCTGTATGTCTCTTGGGGAGCAGAAACAAGGTAATGCTCTTGTATCCATCTACCTCCAAGCGGGTGTAAACCAACTGAAAAGAAAAATGATCCAACGAGATATATAAGCGCCATAGGCCCCATGAGCATAAAAACTGCTACGTCCACGACCAACACAGTCAATAGATTAACCCATATCCACTTATTACTAAATGAAATCTCTTTTAATCTTGGTGGTCTTAATGCTTGAAACACCGGGAATAAAAGCATCCACATCGACTTACCAATAAAACTATTACCGATGAGCTTTGCTTCCCATCTACTTGGGATATCAGCATCTATCTCATAATGTCCTTGGAAGGCATGATGCTTCAGGTGATATTTGCGGAAAGCGGCACTACTTGGAAAAGCGTTAGGCAGATCACAAAGGATACCAGCCCAAAGATTAGCGATACGATTCTTGAAGACCATGTTATGGGTACACTCATGGATCAGAACGAACAAAGCGTGATTGGCGAAAGCACCTACACACCAAGCTATAGCCAAAACGAAGTACCAAGCAAGGTCCTTCACAAGGTAAGCTACTACAAACTGCATCGCTACGATACCTAAGATGTACCATATAGTATTGAAGTTGCGCCCCATCAATTGCTTGATCTGCGGATACTTCTTAATCATCTCCTTACATCTCTGGATATGCGGCTCAGCATCGTGGCTATGATTATAGTCTGTTGTAAAAGGTCCCATAAGACTTCTATATTAGAGCGCAAAATTAAGTAAAACAAAACAGACGCCAAGAACGGTTTCAAAAGATAATAACCATTCTTAATAAGCGTCCACAATGAACAATGGGCCTACTTTACTCTTTCGTCAAATACTCAGGTCGCATCGGTCTCCCACTTTACTTCGGTCGATTGGAGATCAACGGTCGTGAAAACATCCCGAAGGATCTACCTTTTATCATAGCGCCCAACCACCAAAGTGCCTTCTTAGATGCCATCATGTTGGGCATCTACTGTCACAAGCCTGTACACTTCTTAACGCGCTCAGATGTCTTCGTGAAGCCATTTATCGGCATATTGACAGCGTTTAACATGATGCCTGTCTATCGCATCAGGGACGGCTATGAGAAGCTCAGCAAGAACGAGGAGGTCTTCGCCAAATGTAATGATCTGCTTGCGAAAGGATTGCCAGTGTTGATCTTTCCTGAAGGCAATATGGGTGATGGGCACTTTTTAAGGCCATTGACAAAAGGAACAGCTCGGATGGCATTTCAAGCACAAGATATTATCGATAAAGATGTTTTGATCCTACCAGTGGGCATCAACTACTTTCATCATGACCGACCCAGATACAAGTGCATCATCAACTACGGGAAGCCACTTCGAGTAAGAGACTATGTTACGCTCTATGAAAAGCAAAAAGCAAAAGGGTTAATCAAACTGCGCAATGACCTTTCAGATGCCATTAAAAATCAACTAGTCATACCTGAAAAAGAAGGTTATGCTGATAAGGTCAAGGCACTACATCGAAACAATGAACACCTCAACTTTCAGTCTTTAAAAAGCAAGATTGCAGAGGGGAAGATAAACATGCCCAAGTATACTCCATCGATGCGATGGTTACCAGAATTCCTCTCAGTTTTTAATCCGCTATCTATTGGTGTTGTCACTTACATCATGACTAACGTAATCAAGGAGCGACAATTCACGTCTTCTATAAAGTATACTTTAGGACTATTGTTATCCATGATATGGTGGTTGTCACTTTTTGTGGTTACAACATGGATCTGGGATTGGAAGATTGGGATAACGGCTACTTTACTTTCGGTCGCTATGCTCTTCTTAAGATCTGATCTTAAGAAGAGGTTTGTGCCGATCTGATGCCTACTTAAGAAGTAGCAAACCTACTCGATCGCTGATTCAAGAAGTTGAGATATGGTTGTACTATCTCATTGGCCACTTCGTGCCCAGAGAGTAAACATTTTAATTTAGAAGTTGTGCCAAAAG
>CALIHL010000040.1 GCA_938022935.1 uncultured Saprospiraceae bacterium | reverse complement strand
CTCTTTTCTTGATCTATTTTTTCTTTGACGGTAAACTTAACGCCAATTGTCATTCCAGGATAAACGGGTTTCGTGAATCTACATTCATCAATTCCATAGTTTAAAAGTACTGGTCCTTTCGCAGGATCAACAAATAAGCCTGCTGCTTTGGAAAGGACAAAGTAACCGTGCGCAACTCTTTTCTCAAAGATTGTCCCATCAAGAGAAGTTGCATCAACGTGTGCATAGAAATTGTCTCCGCTCACGTTCGCAAAGTTTGAAATGTCTGATTCTGTAACGGTATGTTTTGCTGTGACCACTGTTTCTCCGATTTCTAATTCTTCAAAGTGTTTTCTGAATACATGAACTGGTTTCTCAATACAGATCAAAAGATGTTACCCAGTGCGCCAGAGTCTGCATTTTTCCATCTTGGTGCTGGGACCAACATGGTCTATGTAGACCCAGAACATGGTATCGTTGTCGTAGCGAGATGGATCGATAGAAACGCCATGGACGGTATCGTCAAGAAAGTACTAAATGCTTTCTAATTAGAAAACAGGTATAAAAAAAGAGAGATGCTTGCACATCTCTCTCTATGATAACTACACTTGGGTTAGTGATGTTATATATTTTTGACCCTTCTTGTTGGGTAAGCAACTGTGATACCTGCTTCTCCAAAGGCCTTCTTAATCTCCTTGTATGACTGGAAGTATACATCCCAGTAGTCTTCTGGTGTAGAGTAAGGTCTTACTGCAAGTAGGACATTGTTCTCGTCAAATTTTTCAATTTCAATTGTCGGTGTATCTGGAAGCTTTTTAGAAACCTTATCTAAAGCGCCAGAGATGATACCTTGTACTTTATCAAAATCCTCTTCGTAAGGCATAGCAACGTTAAGATCTACTCTAAGCTTTCCTTGAGATGAAAGGTTAGTCATGATACCACTTGTAGCGATACCGTTAGGGATGATCACTTTCTTATTATCAAGTGAGTTAAGAACAGTATTGAATACTTGAATCTCTTCTACGTGACCTACTTGACCTTGAAGATCAACTAAGTCCCCTACTCTATAAGGTTTAAAGATTAGAACCATAACTCCAGCAGCAAAGTGTCCGAGTGTGCCTTGCATGGCCATACCAACAGCAAGACCTGCGGCAGCTATCAATGCAGCAAACGCCGTCGTCTCTATACCCACCATACCAGCAGCTGAGACTACAACCATCACCTTAAGTATAACACTTACAAGTGAAGCCAAGAATGGTTGGACGTCTTTATCTAGGCCAGCTCTATCCATGGTCTTACGTAAGATCTTTACAATCATACCAACGATCCAAAATCCAATAATTAGAATGAGTATAGCTCCTACTAATTTTGGTGCCCATGATATCGCACCACTGATTAGATCATTGATTTTTCCCGCTAAGTCGAATTCCATTTTTTACTATTTTTATTATGAATGATGATGTTGAGACGCACAAATCACTCATTAGTAACAGAATCTTAACAAATTAAATTTGCAAAGTGAATCTTGAAAAAACCAAGATTCTAAACATATTAGAATTATAATTAATATGTGGATTATCTGCGGCCCGCGAGTAGATATAATACAGCCATTCTGATGGCTACACCATTTTCTACTTGTTGCAGAATAATAGAGTGTTCTGAGTCAGCAACATCACTGTTGAGTTCTATCCCTCTATTGATCGGGCCTGGATGCATGATGGTTATCTCCTTATCCAATTTGGATAAGCGTTCTCGATTAATGCCATAGAACAAGGCATATTCTCGGAGACTTGGGATGTACTTGACATCCTGTCTTTCCAATTGTATCCGCAGCACATTGGCCACATCACACCAAGCGAGTGCTTTATCGATGTCATATTCTACGCCAACACCAAGTGATTCTATGTGCTTTGGTATCAGTGTTGGTGGTCCACATACTTTGACCTTAGCACCGAGCTTCTGTAGACAAAAGATATTACTTAGAGCTACTCTTGAGTGCTTGATATCGCCGACGATCACCACTTTCTTTCCTGCTACATCTGTATACTTATTTCTTATAGAGTAAGCATCAAGTAAGGCCTGCGTCGGATGTTCATGAGTGCCATCGCCAGCATTGATGATATTAGCCTCAACCCTTCTGGATAGATAGATCGGTGTACCCGGAGTTGGGTGGCGGATCACGATGATATCCACCTTCATAGAGAGGACATTGTTAACCGTATCGAGTAGCGTCTCACCTTTCTTTACAGATGAGGAGGAGGCCGAGAAGTTAACCACATCAGCAGAGAGTCTTTTCTCAGCGAGCTCAAAAGAGATCTTAGTTCTTGTACTATTTTCAAAAAAGAGATTAGCGATAGTTACATCTCTTAAAGACGGCACCTTTTTTATAGGACGATTGATAACATCTTTGAATTCATCTGCGGTCTGAAAGATCAGCTGGATATCTGCCTCGTTAATATATTTGATACCGAGTAGATGCCGCGTACTAAGATGAGTTTCCGACATAAACGCTAAGATGATTCTTTTTTAGAAAATAACTTAATCTGATCCTTTCCATCAATATGGGACCACTCTACCTTGACATAAGCTTCATCTATCGCATCAGCTGTTAGACCTATGAAGTCTGCCCTTATTGGGAAATGCCGATTAAATCTACGATCTACCAGTGATAACAAATCTATCCGTGCAGGTCTGCCAAATTGCTGTAATGCTGACATAGCAGCGTGGACAGATCTACCTGTATAAAGGACATCATCTACTAAGAGCACATGCTTTTCCTCGATGATAAAATCGATCTCTGTCTGACTGGGTGCGATTGGTCTATCTCTCTTGCGATAATCATCACGATGAAAGCTGATGTCCAACTTACCATAGTCAAATGCATCAATGCCTCTCTCTTTAAGCAGTGTGACCATTCTATCTGAGAAGATGGCACCTCGATCTTGGATGCCGACAATACAAGTGTCTTCAAAAGAACCATAGCGCTCTATAAGCTGCTCACATATACGCTGTAGCGTCAGTGCAAACTGTCGCTCATTAAGTATGATTCTTCCTTTACTCATGTCTGCTGCGAAGATAAAACCTTAATTGTTATAACTCATAAGTGAAGTCAGCTCAGTATCTGACCGACTACTACTTTCTTTTTTGCAACTTTTTCCAACTGTCCTTAAGTGTAACCGTACGATTGAAGACAGGTGCCTCAGCAGTACTGCTTTCGTCCGCCACATAGTATCCTTTGCGCATAAACTGAAACTGCTCTCCAGGAGCCGCTTTCTTAAGCTCCGCTTCTGCTTTGGCGGTAGCCACCTGAAGCGAGTCTTTATTATAAAACTCTAAGAAGTCTTTATCATCATGTCCATCTGGCTTTGGATCAGTAAACAGTCTATCATACAATCTCACTTCTGCATTTATGGCAGTCGCTTGATCCACCCAATGAAGAGTGCCTTTTGCCTTCACTCCTGAGTTGTCAGATCCACTCTTGCTATCTGGATAGTACGTGCATAATACCTCAAGTACTTTACCATCTCCATCGGTAACAGCGTGATGACAGTTAAGGATATACGCCCCTTTCAATCTAACATTACGATCGATGCCCATCCTAAAGAACTTCTTAGGAGGCTCCATCATAAAGTCATCTCGCTCTATATATAAGTCTTTAGAGAAGCTCACCTCTCTGCTTCCTGAGTTTTCATCTTCAGGATTGTTGTCAATAGTCAGAAGCTCACCATCTTTTGTGTAGTTAGTGATCGTCACTTTGATCGGATCAAGCACTGCCATCACTCTTTTAGATGTTTTGTTAAGCTCATCTCTAACACAACTTTCTAAAAGAGACATCTCTACCAAGTTATCTCTCTTAGCAACCCCGACTTTATCGCAAAACTCTCTTATTGCTGCTGCTGGATATCCACGCCTTCTAAGTCCAGAAAGCGTTGACATCCTTGGATCATCCCATCCAGATACCAAGTTCTCTTCAATTAGTCTTTTGAGTTTTCTTTTGCTGGTGATCATGTACTCGACATTCATCCTTGCAAACTCGATCTGTCGAGATGGATATATCTCCAACTTCTCGATCATCCAATTATACAATGGACGATGATGTCTAAACTCTAAAGAACATAACGAGTGAGTAATCTCCTCAATCGCATCAGACTGGCCATGGCCAAAGTCATACATAGGATAGATATTCCATGTATCACCTGTGCGATGGTGCGTTTCTTTCTTGATCCTATATAGTAATGGGTCCCTCATGTGCATGTTAGAAGAGGTAGTACTAATCTTAGCACGTAGCACTCTGGCTCCATCTTCGTACTCTCCATTCTTCATCCCTTCAAAGAGTCGAAGGTTATCTTCAACACTGCGATCTCTGTATGGACTAGCAGTTCCAGGCTCTGTTGGGACGCCTTTTTGTTCTGCTATCTCCTCAGCTGTCGAGTCGTCTACATAGGCCAGTCCTGCTTTAATCAGCTGATTGGCAAACTCATATAACTCTCCAAAGTAGTCTGAAGCATAGCATTCTTTATCCCAATCAAAGCCCAACCACTTTATGTCTTTTTTGATCGCATCAACGAACGCTGTGTCTTCTGTGGCTGGGTTGGTATCGTCAAATCTCAAGTTCGTCTTGCCTCCATACTTCTGAGCGATACCGAAGTTGATGCAGATCGCCTTAGAATGTCCTATGTGTAAAAAGCCATTAGGTTCTGGCGGAAATCTGGTCTGTATATCTTTTGGCACCTTGCCAGCACGGATATCTTTCTCTATCTCTTCTTCCAAAAAGTTACGTGGACTTCCGATGATACCTTCAAATCTTTCAGCGCTCATGTTTCAGTACTATATAGTTGAGGGAATACATATAGGCGCTAAGATCTTAACGCCATGTTTCCAGCTTGCAAATATATGACAACAACTGATTGAGGAGGTGTATGAATGAGAAACTGGGCGCTTTAGAAAATCTTTAAAAGAAAAAGAGGGGCCAAACCGGGTGTTGGCCCCCCATATCCCTGGATTAGGAATACCTAATCCTCCGTGAAAACAATCTTGGTCGAGCTCAATTGGAGAGCTCTCAATGTAAATCGTATGGTCTATTATATTTACAAATTAAATATATGTATAATTTTAGATAGTCCTAACGAAAATCTAAAACTTTAACATTTAACCTGCAAGTCTTCAAAAATTCTTATAACTATATCCCCATTTTCAGGGAGGGCAAAGTGATAAAGAATTACCATCACAATCGAGTCTATTAAAATTGGTCCATAACTAAAAGCAACTCGGCAGGTGGGCCTACATCCACATAATTGATCACATCCTTGGTGGCATCTCGATGCCCAATAAATCCATAGCATGCTCCAATGTATCAGCCACTTGACGACATAGAGTTAACCTAAAGGCTTTTGCCTCGGCAGATTCTGCGCTTAAGACCCTTACATCGTGATAGAACTTATGAAACTTCTTAGCCAGATCGTAAGTATAGTTAGCTATTAATGAGGGATCATAATGTTTTGCTGCCTTTGCCACTTCTTCAGGATAGTTCATCAATGTTATAATGAGACTTTTTTCTGAGGGATCTATATTTGCGTAAGCGCCATAAGAGCCCAACTTATCTTCATCTATACGACGTAGCATAGACATGATCCGTACATAAGCGTTCTGGATGTAGGGTCCTGTCTGACCTTGCATATCAACAGATTCTTTAGGATCAAAGACCATACGCTTCTTCGGGTTGACCTTGAGGATAAAAAACTTTAGAGCAGCCAATCCAATCTTGCGATAGATATCCTCACGCTCTTCTTGAGTAATCTCTTCAAGCTCTCCTCTCTCTATGGCCGCATCTCGAACTTCTCCGATCACCTCAGCGATCAAATCATCGGCATCGACTATCGTCCCTTCTCGACCTTTCATCTTGCCTGTAGGCAGATCAACCATACCATAAGAGAGGTGATATAAACCATCTGCATATGGCTCTTCAAGCTTCTTCAATGCTTCAAATAGCACCTGAAAGTGATAGTCTTGCTCATCACCTACAACGTATATCATCTTCTCAGCGCCATGATCTTTGTAGCGCATCTGCGCAGTACCAAGGTCTTGTGTGATATATACAGAGGTGCCATCACTACGCAACAGGATCTTCTTGTCCAATCCTCTATCTTCCAGATCAACCCAGACACTACCATCCTCTTGACGATAAAAAGTGCCCTTCTCTAGTCCTTCTTTTATAATGTCTTTGCCCAGCAGGTAGGTCTCTGATTCGTAGTCTTTAAAATCAAACGAGACCCCGAGTTGATCATAGGTTGCCTCCCAACCTTTGTATACCCAGCCATTCATCGTTGACCATAGTTCGCGCACTTTAGGATCTCCTTGCTCCCATGAGATCAGTAAGTCACGAGCGGCTTTGCCGATCGCACTTTTCTCATTGAAGTATTTGTTTTTATGGGCCTTAAAGAAGGCGGCTTCTGATTGATCTTTATTCTTGCGCGCTTCATACGCAGCTTGACCATCTGCAGATTGTTGCCATGGTTGGTACTCCGCTTGAAATCTCTTTTCAAATGCCACATAGTAATCACCTACCAGATGATCACCTTTCACTCCACTCTTCTCTGGCGTCTTACTCTCTTCATCCATCTGCCAAGCCAACATGCTTTTGCAGATTGCGATACCACGATCATTAACCACTTTTGTCTTTTCAACATCGTGGCCTACGGCAGCCAGTATTTTATGTGTTGACCAACCCAGTAGGATATTGCGGATATGCCCCAAGTGAAGCGGCTTGTTGGTGTTAGGGCTAGAATACTCAACCAGCACCTTAGAACTACCTGACTTCGCGATACCTTGATCTTCCTGCACTTTTAGCCCCGCCATCGCATCTTTCCAAAAGTTGTCAGGTAGCGAGAAGTTAAGGAAGCCCTTGATCACATTGAAGTCCGATATCACGTCGGACTTGTGTTCTTTTATCCAAGCTCCTAGTGAGTTAGCGATCTCTTCAGGTTTCTTTCTGAGCACTTTCGTAAATGGAAAAACCACAACCGTGTAGTCTCCATCAAACTCCTTCTTCGTCTCTGACAATACCAGCGTAGTCTGATCAACATCGTGATCATATACTGCCTTTATTGCTTCTGATATCGCTGACTTTAGCGATTGTAACTTATCAAGTGCCACTTTATTCTTGCTTTTGCTCTGCCAAAAGGAAAGCTACGAGCCACCCCCTTTGACTATTAGTCCGCAAAAGTATGGTAATTCAATACAAAAGGTTTGAGGATCTTCCCTCAATTCATCATTCAAAAACTCGCACTCTCCACCTTCTTCACTTTATCAAAGGTCAAATCTACAAGTCCCATAGAGCGCATCTTCAAACTTACGATCTCGCCTCCCCTTTCTTCAAATGTCCAACTACCCAAATTAGTCTGTCCAGCAATAAAAACGTCTTTCGTAATCGGGATCAAACTAAAGTCTACAAGTTTCTGATGATGAACTTGCAGTTCTCCATCAATAACAGTCAACTCATATATCTGGCCTAAGGGCTCGTTGATATAAGTTCCTTCATATCGATTCAGTTCATCACCTTTATAGACAACAGATTGATATATGTCATACTCGTCAGGATCACTGCCACCTGAAGAGATATTATAAGATCGACCATCTCCTTTTCCTTCAAAAGTGAAGATCATAACGTCATCACTGGATACTTTACCTTGAAAAACATTTTCCGATAAGGGAATCAATGCCATCTCTCTTCCTGCTCTTACATAGCGCAAGGTATCATCTCTAAGTGCCATCTCTCTTGATGCACCAAACTGAGAGTTGTAATAAAGACCTTCATATGATTTTAATTGTGACGAAGGCACCGTTACAGTCTCTATCTTATTGAAATCAACAACAGCAGGCCCTTTATATTTATCTTCCATAATAGGCGTGATCATCATCATGGCAGAGTATCCATTATACTGATCATTATTTCCAACCGCAAAAGAGGTTAAGTCTTCATCTGGAAATCTAAAGACGTTTGCTCCATATCCTGCGATCAATCCAAATTGCCAGTATTTGGGGATGCCTCTCTCATGATGTTGAAAAGATCTGCCTTGGGTCATCTCTCCCCAAGAAGACCTGTAGGATTTTCCAGTTTCATTCTCAACGGGTATATCTAATTGTTGCACCCATTTGTGATCTGCGGATTGAATAGATGTGCTGAAGTAGGTGTACCACTTTGTCAGATCTTTAGCACTTGTATACAAATTAGAAGGTCCTACGATACTTCTATTGTTGACTCTTGCAATTGCAAAATCTGCTTGGCTATTATAAGTCTTAGCCAATTGATCTATACGACTTAGAGGCTCTTTAACAAACTCCGTTTGCCCTAAGCCCAATCGCTCAAACACATACATTTCAGCAAAAGCTTCAAATGTAGTATCTGATACCTCTTCTATCAATTCTGCCATCAACAAGGCCTCTGTATCTGAAAAGTAGATAGAAAACGTACTCCCTGGCTTGTGGGACAAGCTCTCTTGAGTAGCAATAAGAGCGATTGCATCTGACTGATTTAACTCCTCATACAAACTTCCACCCTGAGCAGCGTATCGCATGTTGTAGTCATCGAGGCCTGTGGTATGGTTTAATACATGCTTGACCTTTATCGCTTGATCATACTTTGGCAACCACTCCAGATAATCACCGATGTTATCATCTAACGAGACAGCTCCTTGCTCTATCAAAGCGATAAAAGCGAGAGAGGTAAACTGCTTACTCATGGCCCCAATGTTAAATCTACTATCAGTGGTCAACGCGACCTTAGCATCTAAATCCGCAGCACCGTGGGCTTCAAGGTATTTGACCTCTCCTTTATGGATGATGGCTCCTGTTATACCGGGATAGTCAGGATTGCTAAATGGAGTCATGATCTCATCAGCATGTAGTTTAAGATCTTGTAGGCTTTGGGCATTTACGAAAGTGGTATATAAACCAACTTGAAATAGCAGTAAAAGGAAGTACTTCATAATTCTTATTTATTTGATACTTCAAGATTAGGTAGTGCGGAGTTGTAAGACAAAAAAGTAGTGGAGGGATAGGTGCAGGATTATAAAACCGCACAAAAACCCCAGTAAATGCTATCCTCTTCGCTGCAAAACGCCCTTTTTGTAGGCAGCTGGAGTAGATCCAGTATTCTTTTTAAAAGAAGAATAAAAAGTGGATTTGCTGCTAAAGCCCACCTCATAACCGATGGCTTCCAGCGTCAGATGATCCTTGACCATGATTAACTTTTTGGCTTTCTCGACACGATGCTCATTGATAAACTGAGAGAAGCTTTTGTTGAGGTTGTCGTTGAGATATTGGGACAATCGATGAGGATTAGTATCCAGTTTTTCTGCAACTACTGGCAACTTAAGACTGGGTTGCTTAAATAGTTCTTCTTCCTCCATCAGCGTAGATAAAGACTCTTTTAGTTGATCAGCTTCCGTCGGCTCTATCTTCTGATCACCGTACTTCTTCTGTTCAGAGATGTAGTAGATACGATTATCTCGATTGAGAAATAAATACGCCCAAGAGACATAAAGCAATATGGAAAAGCTCAGTGCTCCTGAGATATAAAAAGTAAAGTCCATAGTCCAATAGATCGTCACCAACAAGAGGTTGCCTAAAATCAAACTCAACACCCAGATATCTAAGTAATTAGTTCCTTTGCCAGTGAAGATCTTCTTGATCTGATGTCTTGCGACAAATGCAGATAGTAAGATATATCCAATCCACACCGCATAAATAGATCGTATGATAGTAGGTCTCCAGAGGGCAACATTTTCTTCAAAAGGATACAGAAAACCCACAACTATCGCAACTATAGCTGTCGTGGCAATATGGTACTTCCACTCTGATTTGATATTAGATCGAGGCTGAACCAGTGCTTTTACATAACTATACAGAAACGGTCCGATGAACAAGCAAGCCGTTAACCCCAACTGCAAATAATCAAGTGCAAGATCAGGGTTGAACCAAAAAAAACACTGATTTGCCTACTCTGATGCTCAACATCAAGATGAGCATACCTAACATCCGGTTGATCAGATTTTTTGGCTTAGCGAAGAACAAAAAATAGACTGCAAGTAGAAATCCGTTGAAAGCACCAAGGGCACTAAAAAAGAATAAAAGTTGAGCAGAAAACTCCATAAGTCTAACCTACTAAATAATCTGATTGTGTTGTGAACATCGACAGATGACTTAACATTTATTTTACGGAAAGATTCTGAGCTAAGGTCTTGAG
>CALIHL010000039.1 GCA_938022935.1 uncultured Saprospiraceae bacterium | reverse complement strand
AAATCGGCATTTCATTCTGGCCTTGCAGTCTTTATAGAATTTATAGATAAAAGCGTTAAAAATGGGTACAAAGAAGAATTGATTGAGAATTTATATGAACTTTCTTCTTTTGAAAATAAAGACGAGTTTGAGAGATTTGTTAGAGCAATTTTATTTCTAGTAGAGATTGATAAATCCGACGATACTATTAGCTTTGGCTATGCGGATTATGATTTTAAAAATTTGAATAGTCAATTAAAATTGGGTAGAAAGCATTACGAAATAGAGGACGATTATTTTGAATTTTTGAAAGAGATGCTTAAAGTAAACAAGTTTCCATATGAATTTTCAATTGGTGTAATAAGGAATTCTATCGATAGCTTTAATAATAGCACATTGCTACCGCACACCGATCTTCTAATGATCTCAAATGATATGTTTAAATCTTATTCCGTGAATTCCAAAAAGTTAGATCGTGTCTTTTGGTCTTTATATTGGACTATGCACAGGGTATCTAGTTCACTTGACAAACAAGGAGATAGAAGTGTGAATGTAGATGCGGCGGAAACGATGCTAACAGAGATAGCTCAACGAATTGATTTAAAACGTTATCTTGAATCTATGATTGAGACTGAGCCTTTTGATGGAAAGAAATATTGCATCCATTATAAAGTCAGAGATCGATTTGGTGGCTGGGACAAATATACTCAATGGCTTTCCAGTCATAAAGGTGAATATCCCAATGAAATAAATGAAATTGAAAGTTTACTGAAACTGTTTTCTAAAACAGAGTACAAGAACCTTGTTCCATTTAAATTCTCTTTTCTGGACCCGCATAGATCATTGGATTAATTCCCTTTTATAGTTTTAAAATAATCCCAACAGAATATAAGAGTCCCCATTATCATTCCAAGAACAATAGAGTTCCTGATGTTTTCTATAATGGGTCGAGAGTTGCCGAATATATAATCCAATAGTAAGGCTCCTAAGAATAGAAGTAGGATAGGCCTTAGTAAGTATTTATATATGGCAGCAAAATTCATAGTGTCGAAAGGGTTATAATTTTTGTTCTTCAAACAACAGCCAACTATCTGGATCTAAAACAATGTGATCTGGTTTTACGTGTGCTGATAATTCAAAAGTTTGCGATGTTTTATTGAGCAGAACAGATTCTAACTTTTGCACACCATTCATGACAATCCCAAGCTCAAGTGGAAAATTAAAAATATGATGACCCTGAGCTTGGTCAATATGGACGATGATTGAACCGTTCTCATACTCCCAATTCCATTTTAATTGAGGATGCCCTTTTGTAAAGATCCATTGATCGAAAAAATGATTGAGATCAACACCTGAAGCATGCTCCATGACTTCTCTAAAATCTTTAGTCATGGCATTGCTATCACGATATGTTTTATAATACAACCGGATACCTTTCCAGAATGTGTCATCTCCTAGCTTATGTCTAAGCATATTGAGTACCCAACTTCCTTTCTGATAAGTGTTGGTGCTGAGCACCTTCATTGGGTCTTTGATGCTGTTGTCTACTATTGGAGATGGATTCTTTTTGTAGTATTCGATGACTTGGTTGCGATCGAGTAGAAGCTCCTCTTTTCTTTTCTCAATTCCATAGACGTGCTCTAGATAGAGTATGGCAAAATAAGTGGCAAAGCCTTCGCTAAGCCAGACATGGTTCCAGCTATTCTCAGTAGCTGAGTTGCCAAACCATTGATGTGCGATCTCATGTGCGATCAATCCTTCAACTGTCTTGTTGCCAGTCACTGAGTTTTCAAAGTAGGAGATCGTTCCAGCATTTTCTAATCCGCCCCATTGAGTCTTGGCCTGCATGTTTGCTAGCTTAGCGTAGGAGTATGGTCCTATGTTATCAATGAAGTAATTCATCACATCCACAGCTACCGCATAATCAGAAAATCCGTCCAATCTGTTCTCTGGGTATACCCAAGCAGACACTTCTATATCTCCAATCTGATCTAAGAGCTTTGAGGCAAACTTTGTAACTCCTATTGTTACTACTTTCATCGGAACTGGAGCAGGCTCTTTGTAAGTTGTAAGTTTAAGTCCATTCCCGATATTGCTCTCTTCTACCTTCTTTCCAGTTGCCACAACATCGTAGTGATCTGGTGCGGTAATTCTAAATTCTACAGTCGCCTTATCATATGGATGATCCACACAAGGCAGCCAATGTCTGGCGAGATTAGGCCAGTTGTCACCAAAAAAGGATCGTTGACCAAACTTAGTGGTGTCGATCACTAAACCTCTTTCTGGTATGCCCCTATATTTTATTTTAAAAGTTCTAACATTTGCATCAGCGCTTGAAGGAAGATGCAGTTTGTTATCTTCATAGACATAATCAATGGCGACATCATCTTCAAAGACAGCCGTGATGTTCATGCCATATTGGTCACTCTTTTTTATGAGATCTAAAGTCGCTGCGTCAGATTGATTGTTAAAATCTATAGTAACAATAGCCTCTCCCTCGATCGTATTATTAGCATCATTGAGTGTAAGTCCAAAGATGTAGCTCAGGACATCTGCTGATTCGTTTTTTTCATAAGTGTCTTGTGCATCCAGGACATTTATAAAAAATAGTAGAACATAGAATATAGAGAAAGATCGTTTGACCATGAAAAGTGAATTAGATCGTTATCGGTTTCTGTTTGTAAGAAGAACTAATTACTCATTAATCGGTGAAATCATAATGTGCGCTCTGTGTGTTCCCGGATTCATAATCCATGGATGATTTGCAGCTATAGGATGCTCGGGTAAACCTGTTGACTCAGCAGTCGCCCATGGCATATAGACAACGTACCTATAATTTGCATTGTCGACCTTGCCAGTGTTGGTATCATATTGGGCATTTGGCCCAAAGAGAATATGCAGTGTAGATCCATCGCCGCCCATGTCCAATGTTCCTGCTTTGGCTTCCTCTTCCCTAATATCAAATATCTCTTTAGCCGTCTTGCCAGTAGCTTTTAGTGCTCGACCTCTTGCCATAAAAGGTTCAAGATTTTTGTGATAGCAAGCCGCACTAAAGCCATCCTTTTTGGGATCATCTGCTAAACAGATAAATTCGTTAGTACCTTCCTTTAGTGTTACAAACTCTCCTTTCATATTATACCCTATAACTGTACACTCTGCTCGACTTACTTCTGGAGCAGCTAATAGAGCAGTTGCAATTAACGTTTCGTCAGTATTGATATCTACTAAGTCAACTTTGGCAATGGCTTGTTTTGTCTCGCTTTGCTTAGATGTTTTTTCAACCGGATTTTTCTCTGGTGTGTTACAAGAGAGTAGTAGTGCTATAGCAAATGTTGATTTAATTATACTTTTCATATTTCAATTAGACTCGTTGTCAATGTGCTAAATATTCTATTCGTTCTTAGTGCCCCGCGCTTGCTCATCCTTTCATTGATGTGCATATGTCAGTGTGCCAAGTGACTTAAGACTCACCATGTTTTTTATTCTGTTTTAACTTCATAACAAATCCGCTAAATGAAGATACGATCGAAGCTATAACCAATAGATATCCTATGTTTTTGTATTCAGCCATATAGCTCGCTATCCCAAGTATACAAAGTGTACTTCCAATTACGATAAAAAGATTGTTCTTAACCATCGATGTTTGTTTAGTACTATCAAAGTAAGAATTCTTTCTACTATTGTCCCGGTTCAGAGGATCAATTCTCATTTTGAGAGTGAAAGAGAAACTTTTATAAGCGATCTTTGTTCATACATAAAATCACACTATGTATAACCCACTTACACCTGAAGAAGAAAGAGTGATTGTCCACAAAGGCACGGAAAGAGCCTTTACCGGAGAATACACCAACAATAAGGCCACAGGTACTTATATCTGTAGACAGTGCGATGCTGAGCTGTATAGTTCTAAAGATAAGTTTGATAGCCACTGCGGTTGGCCCAGTTTTGATGATGAGATAGAAGGGGCAGTGACCAGAGTTCGAGATGCAGACGGTCGCAGAGTTGAGATCGTTTGTACTAACTGTGACGGACATCTTGGGCATGTCTTTGTTGGTGAGCGCCTTACAGAGAAGAACATAAGGCACTGTGTTAATAGCATCAGTATGAAGTTCTTGCCTGCGAAGTAGTTTGAGCGCATAGTATAAGGGCTTAGAATTTAGGAGCTTAGAATTTGTAATTCACACCTGATACTATACTGATCCCAAGGTCGTCTGCAAAATATCTTTGGCGGTTGAGGTAGTCTCGATATTCAGTATTAAGAAGATTGTCAACTTTGCAGAAAAACCGAAGCTTGTTGCCAGAGAATATCATATCAGCTGACACCTTCAATGCGATGAGATTATAACTTGGAGGTGGCGATACAAAGTCTTGTTCGGCCAGTATGTTTTTCTGTTCAAAAACATACCTGTTGGTTAGCTCTATTTCTATATTGTCAATTTTAGCACTTTCGGAAAGCGACAGCGGAGTATTGGTCCGATATACAAAACTGGTTGACAAACTGTTGGGTGGCATAAAGATCAGCGGTTGATTATTCTCCGTGTCTTGGCCTTTTAGGTAACTATATTTTAGTGTACCTATTATTGAATGTGCTATAGTAAATTGAGTAGATACATCAATGCCAAATATGTTTGCATCAGTTTGCTCATATTTGAAAACTGGGAATGCGCCACGGATGGTTAGCCTAACTTCATCTTGTGGATTTAGAAAAATGTAATCGTTAAAACTTTGATTGTAAACAAGGGCGTTGAAAGAAAAGTCAGCACTGGGTAGCCACTTATATTCTAGCGTAATCTTTAGCGCCTTTTCTGCTTTTAGATTTATCTGACCTTCCTCTATGCCACTTACACCTTGATGCAATCCACTGCTGTATAGCTCATTGATGCCAGGATTGCGGGTAGTATAACCAGTGTTGAGGCTGATGGATTGTGTGTTTGTGATATCGTACTTAAGAGAGAGAAGACCGCTTAGATTGTGAAAGTTGTTTTCATATTTGATGATTTCTCTTGGGGTAGTATTGCTGATGGTTAAGACATTTTGATGTTCAAAGTCATAGCGTAGGCCTAAGTTGAATTGGGTTTTATTCTTCTTTTTAGACAATGTCGAGAAGAAGCCACTTTTCCAAGAAATGTAATCAGGAATTAATGGTAGTATGCCTGTCTCAGCGTTGTTGGTGTTATCAGTAAGTATGTTTTGAGTACCAATTTTAAACTTAGAATTTTCTCCAAATTCGTTCGAGTATTTCACCTCAGCATTAAGAGTTGTTTGATCAAGGAAGAGGGATGGTATATCTGATCTGCCGCTGCGGCGTACATCAAACTCCTTTCGCCTGTTTAACTGACCAGCTGCAGTTACATCAAGTAGTTGGCTGTCTGTTATAAAGTACTTTAGCTTTGCTTTCGCTAAATGATGTGACACATTCTGTTTGGGCGCGTCAATATCATAACTGAAATGTTCCTCTGTGAAAAAGGGTGTTTCGCTGATGAGGGCTTGGTTTAAATCAGTTAGATTTCCGATGTGCGATCCTCTGAGGATTCCAAGTTCTGAGTTAAAGGTGCTTGCATAAAAATCAATGAATATTTTATCATTTATTGATTTTTCTAATTGTAAAGCTATGTTAGCTTCTTTAGTGCCTGTGTTGTTAAGAAAGTAGCTTGTCGTCTTTCGGTCACCATACTTTTTTAAAGTACCGTTTATCCTCCAAGATAGGGAAGGGGCGAACTTTTCAAATCGGGTATTGAAGCTATGACCTCGACCATTACTCTCGTAAGAGTAGTTTACTTGACCATGTAGATGAGGTTCTTGCTCTATGCGTTTGGCCTCTGTTAAGATAACGCTGCCTAGGTTGCCTCCTCCAAACTCTATAGCGCTGGCTCCTTTCAAAACAATGATCTTATCAGAGGCAAATGGATCAATCTCAGGACTATGATCATTGCCCCATTGTTGTCCACTTTGCGCGATACCATTATTGAGAATGGTCAGCCGATTACCATACAATCCATGGACAACTGGCTTGGATATACCATTGCCATTCTTGATTAGATGAACACCCGTCTCGTTTTCTAGTAGACTGGATAGGGTTTGATTAGGATTGTCTTCTATGATTTGCCTACTCACAGAAAGACTCGGCTGGTTATTTAGTGTGCCTTTATTTCCAACAATCACAACATCGCCAAGGGAAGTTGGTGTATGTGACAAGCCAATGGCTATAGTTGTATCCCGATATATATCTAAGTGTATCTTTTTCGGTTCACACCCAATGTGTGAAAAGATAAAGTGATATTCACCAGGACATACATTATCTATAACAAAGTTGCCTTTATCATCAGAGGTCGTACCTTGAGAAGTCTCCTGTATATAGACATTTACGTAGGAAAGTGGTAAGTCGGATGCATCATCTGAAACAGTTCCCTGTATCAATAGAGTACAGTCCTGACCTATACAATTGAATGTGAAAAGAAAGTAAAAAGTAGCTGTTAATATCCTCCTACTGAACATCAATTGTAAAAGTAACCTCAATATCTGTTTCACCACCTGCATTGCTTATATTTCCTTGAGAAACACCTGATGCAGACTTGTTTGGTTCGTGTCTTAGTGTAATCGTCAAACTACCTGAGGTAGCGTCGCCTGTTGTTAGGATACTGCTTACGCCCAGTGGATTTCCTTCTGAATCTTGGTCATTGTATGAAACGCTAACACCTGAAGCATTGGACTGAAAGAAGAACTGATGTTCAAGATCTTCTGCAGCTACTTCATCTGTGATGTTCTCAGCAGGTGACTCAGATTCATTGAGTAGTTCCAAAGTACCTTCATAAGTCTGGTTAGCCTGTAACGTACCATTGGTGACTAAAGGATTTGCTCCTCCATCTCCATCTAAATCAACAAAGCTCAGTTCTACATCCGCACCTCCATTCATTGGAGACAACGTATAGTTTAACGTGGTTATAAGTTCTTCTTCATTTGGGATTTCAGGCTCGTCCTTGTCGCATGCGTAAAACAAAGTCATTGATAGTAGTACGGCTGTGATGATGTATGAACTTCTAAACATTACTATTTTTTTTGTGCAATGCAAATATAGGTTCTTTATGCAACAATGTTGCATTTAGCTTAATTTTTTTATTTCTTTATTAGTAGCAACTACTTCTGATGAAAAGCTTGGCTAACAAAATCAAGCACCACAGGCAATGCATCTCTCCAATAAGTCCATCCATGACCACCATCTCTGACTCGATACTCGTGAGGTATCTCACGTTTTTTCATAGCGATGTGTATCAGGCTATTGCCTTCATATAAAAAGTCATCATCCCCACAATCAATGAACCACCTTACTGCCTTAATGTCCTCAGCAGGCATCTCTTTAATTAAAGTGAGAGCATTGTGTCGATCAAGATAGGTCTGTAACTCAGCGTCGGTATAGATTGGTGAAGATGGCATCCTTTGTCGTAGTTGATTTATATCAGAAGGTCCGATATATGCACTCAGTGGACATGCTGACGAAAACATCTCGGGATGATGAAGTGCGTACATGAATGATCCACCACCACCCATAGAAAGACCTGCTACAGCTCGGTATCTTTTTTCTCCTTTGATTCTGTACTTCTGCTCTACATGAGGGATAAGCTCTTCAAAGATAAAGTCTTCATATTTCCATTCACCACTAACATCGTTGAAGTAGCCACGTATACCAGTATTGGCATCTGGCATAACTATAATCATAGGTGTTGATGTTCCTTCACCGATGGCTTTATCTGTGATGCGCAATACTTCGCCAAACTGGATCCACCCCGTCTGGTCATCACCTGCCCCGTGCAGTAGATAAAGAACGGGATAGCTCCTTGATGATGACTCATAATCAGGGGGTAAGTAGATGGCATACTTTCGTTCACTATCAAGTATGTCACTTTGCATAGATAAATCGTCGAATACTTGGCCTCTTTGACAAAGGGTTGTTCCTTGAAAAATAAAAGAGACTGTAACAGCAAGAATGATAGATCTCATGAGCTTTAAGATATTAGTTTTTCTAATTGTGTTTTCACAAATGCGTCTACTTTATCGATCATCCAAGACCTGTCATTACGGCCATAAGCGAATCCCACATGACCGCCATGTGCTGGTACAGATAAGTGCACGTTTTCTAATTTGGCAACCATGTTAACAGGGTAGCATTTGGGCCCTAAGAAGGGGTCATCTTTTGCATTGAGTATAAAGGTAGGGATCTTAATCTTGTCTAACCACTGTATTGATGCATTCTGATTGTAATAATCTGCTGCATCTTTATAGCCAAACATGGGGGCAGTATAGTGCTCATCAAACTTGTATAAAGTGCTGCACTTTAAGAGCTTTCTCAATTGTATCTCCTTCGGGTATTGTAGCTTTTTTCTAAATATCTTATACGATAGACTTAAGAGAAAGTTCCACTGATATAACTTGCTGTCCCATTTTAATAATTCGATAGAGGCATTGTACAAATCAAGTGGCGTGCTGATGGCTACGATAGATCTTATCTTTTGTGATAAAACATAAGTGTCTTCTCCACCGTATTTTAGAACAATATTGCCACCCAAGCTAAATCCATAAAGGCCGATATCCTCATAGTCATGCTCTACATGAGCTATAGTGGCATGAAGATCTTGAGTCATCCCACTGTTGTACATCTGTAAAGTGCGATTCATCTCGCCGCTGCAACTTCGATAGTTCATGGCAAGTACGTCCCAGCCCTGTCGCTTGAGGTGATCTGCAAATAGAATCACATACCCAGATCGACTGCTGCCTTCAAGTCCATGACAAAGTACGGCTAACTTCTTGTTGCCTGATCTTATATAATCAAGATCTAAGAAGTCCCCGTCTGGAGTGTCTATGCGCTCTCTTTTGTAATCTACTTTAGGTTTCTTGCCGAAGAGATATGGTATGAATGTGCTGTAATGCCCATTCTTATATCTGGAAGGTGGCTGAAAGTCTGCTCCATGATCTACAGGCATATAGAGGCCTTACTTTCTAATTAATGAGATCGCTCTATCAGGATAGTCAGAGATCAACCCATCTACGCCGAGATCTACCATCGCTTGCATATCTGAGATCTCGTTGACAGTCCACGGGATCACCTTGATGCCTTTGTTATGGCAGTATGTGATGTCTTCTGCCTTTAACAGCTTGAAGTAGCAACTGTAGATGTCGGGCTTAAATCCTAGTGCAGTGATATTATCGGCTACACTTTTTTGATTTTCAATCAGTAGTGCCAATCTAATGTCTGGATTCTTTGCCTTTACAATTTGTAAAGATTCAATGTCAAAAGATTGTATGATGGTGTTGTTTTGGATGTTAAGCTCCTTAACTTTATCTAAGACAAGGCTTGCGAACTCCATACCCGTAGGATGAAACTTCTCATCATATTCAGGGTTTCTTTTTATCTCTATATTATAATCAGGTTCTTCGACCTGAAAAGTAAAAGCATAGTGTTGCGCTTTGTTAACCACATCCGTAAAAAGCGGCTTGAAGGTTCTTAGATTTTCTCTTTCTGGATATCGCTCATCGCTCAGACTACCGACGTCATACTTCATCACGGTCTCATAATCCATCTTGTAGATGTTATGATTCAGTTCGTCCTCTTTTGTGACAGGATTGCCATCTGGGTCAATGCTTAGCCCAGATCTGAAGTAAGGCTCATGCGAGACAACCAGTTGCTTATCTGCTGAGACTGCAAGGTCAAGCTCAAGAGTATTCACTTGTAGTTCTAGGGCTTTTTGAAAAGCAGGAAGTGTGTTCTCAGGGTAAAGTCCTCGGCAGCCTCTGTGGCCTTCTATATCAAAAGTGTTTATAGCAGATTCTGTAGTCTCGGCAGGTGTTGTGTTGGTGTTTTTATTCTGGCACATAGTCAGTATCATTAAGGATAGTGAGAGTGAAAGAGTAACAGTTAGAGTTCTGATTGTCAAGTCTGATAATTTTAATCAATGATACAAATAAAAAAGGCGTCTAAAAGACGCCTTTAACAATTCTGTATTGTCTTGTTGTGCTTAGAAGTAGACTCCAGCAGCTATACCAAAGGATGACCCACTTCCGATAATTAGTTTGGGTTCGATGTATAAATCAAGTGTGTCGGTTAGTGGCATTGTGCCATTGACACCAACGTTGAGATTTGTAGTAGTGGCTCCAAATCCCGAAACTCCAGCTCTAAAAAAGTTGAGCCCAGCAAAAGGAGTCAATGCAAAACTCTCTACATCTCCTATGTCAAAGCCACTGTAGTGAACGTCAAGATCTATAGTGTATACTGTTACAACACTTTCGAAGTAGTAATGAAAACTTGCTTGTCCTGCAAAATCTTCACTAAATGAATTGTGCGCCTTAGCTCCAACTCCAAAAAAGCCATCTAACAAGCTAGCTCCTGCTCCAATCTTAAACTGTGCTTGCGCTGAGTAACCCATAGCGAACACACAAATCAGTAACAACAATGTTTTTTTCATTCCTTTCATATTTTGTTTCGGTTAATAATATTCACAATGTATCAATATTATTAGATCGTAGTCTACCTGTTTACAGTGAATTTTAACACTTCGTAACTTCATAGACCTCTGATGCTTTATATATGCGATATTTTATAATATTTGCAAAAGCGAGCTGGTTAAGTAGTATATGAGAGTCAATAGAATCATCATGAATGTTGTGATTGCCACTATTATGGGCATCTCTCTCTGCCTGATCATAAAGTCTGTCTCCGCTTACAGAGACCTTCAGTCCAGTGCTGTTTTCATCGCAGAGCTCTCCCAAAACATCATGCCTGGACAACGCATCACTGCCGAATCAGTAATATCAGACATGTCTCCTGTACAAGGCCGCAGTGTGAAGGTGATCAGTGCAGACGAAGCTCTAAAAAGAATGAAAGCTGATATGCCTGAGCTATCGTATATGGCGGATAATCCATTTCTTGATATTATCACCTTTAAGACCACGGGACTAGAGGCTGAGGACGTAGAAAGCTTTAAGAGCGACGTGATTAAGATCAAAGGAGTAGAAGGTGTTTATGTTGATGATATGCTACTGAGCGAACTACCTGAGACATTTGGTCGGTTTAGACTTGGCTTACTGACCATCGCAGGTTTGGTCTTGTTAGGGGCTATGGTCATCTTGGTTTTAAGGATCAAAAGAGACATCAGAGCGTTCTCTAAGGATATCAAAGTGATGTCAATAGCAGGGGCTGATGAGGATGTTATAGTGAAGTCTCGGGTCACTTGGTCAGCCAAGTGGGGTGCCATTAGCGCTGCTATTGGAGCAGCTGCTATGTTGGTTAACATTATATTTATTAATAATACGTTGCTGGACGGCTTAGAAATCACGTTCTTGCAGACGTTTACAGCGATAGCCATTATGTTCTTGATTGTTACAGGTTTACATGCCTTCGTTACTTTCAGGACTTTAAAGGCTTATTTTTCTTCACTTAATCTGTCAATTGCCAAGTGAGTACTTCATCAAGTAATAAAAAGAAAAAGGTAGTCGGGAAGGTCAAAAAAGAGTCTGCCAAGACTAAGATCAAGCCAACTGTCTCTAAGCGTAAGTCTTCAGCTAAAGCAGTTGCCAAGACGCCGCTGTTATTCGGTCGAGAAAACTTCAAGTGGATGTTGATCGGAGTTGGCGTCATCATCTTTGGTATGATACTGATGTCAGGTGGTTCGATGCCAAGCCCAGATGTCTGGGATGAAAGCTTGATATACAGTTTCAGAAGGATCACTTTGGCTCCGATTGTCATTTTGATTGGACTGGGCATAGAAGTGTATGCCATTTTCAAGTAGATTTACCTTATAAGTTCTATGTCTGATGTCTGATATATTGAGGTCTCTGGTCTTAGGTGTGATACAAGGACTGACGGAGTTTCTACCGGTAAGTAGCAGTGGTCATCTCGAGTTAATCAATTATTTTCTGGGTTCATCGGAGAGTGTAGACTCTGATCTAACTATGGTCGTTTTGGTACACTTCGGTACGGCGCTGAGCATCCTTTATGTGTTTCGACAAGACATAATCAATATCCTGAAAGACCTCTTGAGCTTTAGGTGGAGTGATGAGACACGGTTAGCCATGGAGATATTAGTCTCGATGGTACCTGCGATGATCTTAGGTTTACTATTCGAAGATAGGATCGAGGAGATCTTCAGTGGCGGTATCTGGATGGTTGGTGTTTCATTGATATTTACGGGAGTGATCCTATGGCTTACGCCAAATATAACATCAAGCGAAGGCACAGTTGGATGGAAGAAAGCCCTGCTCATCGGAGTGGCACAAGCAGTGGCCATCATGCCAGGGATATCACGAAGTGGTATGACGATAGCTGCAGCACTGATGCTTGGCGTTGGAAAGAAGAATGCAGCGAAGTTTTCATTCTTAATGGTACTGCCTGTGATCATCGGAAAGTTAATATTAGACATAGCATCAGGAGATCTTCAATTATCTGAAGGGGCGATAATGCCTATATCCATGGCACTTATATCATCTTTCTTGGTAGGCATCATCGCTTGTAAGTGGATGATTGCACTGGTCCAGAAGTACAGCCTCAAGTACTTCGCAGGCTATTGTATATCTATAGGTTTGATCGTGATCTTGTTCTACAACTATGGATAATGTTATCTCCACTCACAACCCTATTCAGTCCTCATATCTAAAAGAAGGTGCAGCGATCTTGGTTGATAAACCACTGGAGTGGACTTCATTTGATGTGGTCAATAAGCTGAGATACGTACTCAAGCGTCATCTCAATGTCAAAAAGTATAAAGTTGGTCATGCTGGCACTTTAGATCCTTTGGCTTCAGGGCTTTTGATCTTATGTATCGGTCCCTACACCAAGAAAATAGAAACGATCGTAGCACATCATAAGGCCTATACAGGAGAAGTGACATTGGGTGTTGATACACCTTCATATGATGCTGAGACATTACCTGATGTCTATTATCCAGATAAAAACATCACTGCTGATGACTTAGTTAAGGTGAAGGAGCAGTTTTCTGGTGACATAGAGCAGATACCTCCGATGTACTCTGCGATCAAAGTCAAAGGAGTGGCGTTGTACAAGCTGGCCAGGAGAGGAGAAGAGATCAAACGAAAACCTCGACCCGTTACGATAAGCAAGTTGGACGTAAGTTTGACTGCATCTGATAAGATGGACATAGCGGTCACTTGTACAAAAGGAACCTACATAAGAACTTTAGCCTATGATATCGGCCAATACCTTGGTTGCGGTGGATATCTAACAGGCTTAAGACGCACGATGATAGGTGATTACAGCGTTGAAGATGCTGTAAGTATAGACGAGTTCATAGAACAAGTGAATCAATTAACACCTCATACAGCATGAGTCTAATCGCCAGAGATATCAGTAAGTCATATGGAGCACAGCAAGTGCTCGATCAGGTTGACTTATCACTTGATCGTGGAGAGATTGTTGGACTACTTGGCCGAAATGGAGCTGGCAAGAGCACCCTTCTAAAGATTATTGCAGGTATCAATCGTCCAGACGATGGAGAACTTAAAGTTGGTGATAGTACTGTAGGATATATGTCTGAGCGCAATCCGCTCTATCCTCATATGTATGTTACCGAATACTTGACTTGGGTAGCAGACATGCGCTCTATAAAAGATGTAAAAAGCAGGGTAGCATGGGCAGTAGAAAGAGTAGGTCTATCTGATGTCAAAGGAAAAAAGATCAATCAACTTTCTAAAGGTTATAAACAACGTGTCGGACTGGCAGCAACATTGTTATCAGATCCCGATATCATCATCCTTGATGAGCCGATCAATGGTCTGGACCCCATCCAGATCACTCAATATAGAGCACTGGTCAAATCGATTGCCTCAGATAAGATCATTATTCTTTCTTCTCATCTCATACAAGAGATCGAAGCACTTTGTGACCGAGTCTTACTTTTGAAAAATGGCAAGATTGAGGAGGACAGAATGTTGCAAAGATCGCAAGGTGGTAATTCATACACCATCATCCTGGAGTTAAATGATGGCTTGGATAGGAGTCAATTAGAAAACTTAGATGGTGTTGTTGCGGTGTCGTCCTTGGGAGCGCACAGGTATAAGTTGGATGTGGATGCAGCGGAGGATATCAGAACTACAATCTTTGATGAAGTCGTAAGACAAGGATTAAAGATTATAGAAATGAAAAAAGAACAATCATCTCTTCAACAAATATTTCAATAGAGATGAAGGCATTGATTATAAAAGAGTTCAAAGATTACTGGTCTAATAGTTTTGGGCTCATATCAGTGGCAGTACTACTGCTATTGGCTTTTTTGTTTTTATGGGTTTTTCCAGA
The DNA here is from genome assembly GCA_938022935.1 of uncultured Saprospiraceae bacterium. Lineage (GTDB taxonomy): Bacteria > Bacteroidota > Bacteroidia > Chitinophagales > Saprospiraceae > JAJRXG01. The sequence continues at coordinate 33,612 of CALIHL010000039.1, read as the reverse complement.
TTCTAATTATATGTCCTATGGGCTGGCAGAAGGAGACTTGTACTTTCAGTTCTTTTCTTACTTATTACTATTTGCAGTACCAGCTTACACGGTTGGATTCTTAGCTAACGAATATAGATTTGGTACAGAAGAGCTATTGCGCTCTCTGCAGATAGATTGGAGGACAGCCTTGTTGGCAAAGTTTGTAGCAGCGCTATTAGTTTTACTGATGATCCTAGTTTTGTCTTCAACTCACTTGTTTGTGGTATATCAACTCAACTTAACCTCTTCTACGATTCCATTTGCACAGATCATCGGATCTTATATTGGGTTGGTCGCAGTTGGAGCTTGTTATATTGCTATCTCATTGATGGTGACTTCATTTGTTCAGCAGACAACAGCTTCATTTGTGATCTCTGTCTTTGTTTGCTTTATGTTGTTTTCAGGATTTAGTTTGTTGAGCGACTTGCCTGTCTTCCAGGGTGGTTTAGACTTTTGGTTAGAACGATTGAGTCTTTCTTATCATGCAGATCAGATTGGTCGAGGCATCCTACGACTCTCTTCGATCGTTTACTTTATAGCACTGGTAACTTGGAGTATATGGCTTTCATCTTTTCGGTTAAACACTAAAGAAGTATAACCGTGAAGAAGTTTTCCATATATAAGGTAGTTGCTTCTATGTTGGTGCTCGTTGTAGTCATTATGTTGTCTGTGCTATTAGATACACAATGGGATCTCACACCAGATAAAAGATATACGCTTAATCCGTTGGCAAAGCAGATCGTGCGATCTACAGATGAACCTGTGATTATTACTGTTCTCTTAGAAGGTAACATCCCTGCAAGTTTTAGAAACTACAGATCATACTTAGATCACTATCTATCCGAGTTAAGACGTTACGATGATGATGTTGAGATTGTTTATAAAGATGTAACAAAAGGATCCGCTGAAGAAAAATTGCAATTTAGAAAGTTCTTGGCTTCCAAAAATGTTGTGCCGATCAATCGACAAGTGTCATCAGGAGATCAGGTGAGCCAAGAGTTGATATTTCCGTACATCTCAGTTCATGATAATGATGAGATTATATTTATAAACCTGCTGGACAACCAACAACCAGGTCAATCAGAAGAAGAAGGATTGGTGGAGGCTCAGTTGGCTTTTGAAGCAAAGTTGTTAAGAGCATTGAGGCAACTTTCTAAAGTGCGAAAACCACAAGTGCATGTCATAGGTGCACTGTCACAATTGATAACCGAGGGTTATAATCGCGACGAGCGACTCAGTGGTTATCAGTTCATAAGAAGTAATCCTGACCTCTTATTAGAAAACAAGGACTCTGTAGATGCCATTATCTCAGTTGTTAAAAGAGATGATTTGACCAGAGAAGAGCTGTTGAGTATCGATGTGGTGTCCGGAGGTGACGTGCCGATGTTATGGATGGTTGATAAAACGCAGACGACGATTGATAGTCTGCGACGAACAGGTAGCACGATGGCCATGGGGAGTTCTTTCCAATTTGAAGATTACCTTTTTAGGTCTGGTGTTAGGATAGCTCCTGAACTCATCATGGATCTTCAATCAAGTATGATACCGCAAGTTGTTAATGATGGAAGTGCAACTACTCAGACTCAGATGATGAACTTTCCTTTTCATCCTTTGATTATGTCCAATGACCTTACACCATTGGCTGCGAGATTAAATAGTCCACTGTCATCATACTTTGTGTCACCGTTGGAGTTGTTAGAATTTCCACAGACTGTGATGAAGGAAGTCTTGCTGACGACTAGCCCCTATACAAGATCGCTAAAGACACCACTACCGATCGACTTCGGATTCATGCAGCTCAAGCCTAATCCTGAAGAATACCAGCGAGGAGCTTTGCCTATTGGCGTAAAGGTAGAAGGAAGAGTCAAGCCTTACTTTCAAAATCGCTTGACGAGTGATGATAAAGCATTGCTATCAAAGCATAATGTGCCGTATACACTTGATAGTCAATATATAGAACAAGTTATTATCTCAGATGCCGACATAGCGATACCTCCTCGTGACAAGCAAGGCTATTTTCCGATTGGTTACAACGTGTTAGAAGGCCGGATGTATGATGCCAATGCTGAGCTGATCTCTAACCTCTTAGAATCAATGATAGATGGAGATGATATCTTAGCCATAGCGCAGAAGACAAGCTCTTTGAGCCTGATGGACAAACAAAAGTTCTATAAGTCTGAGACTTTTTACTATTTACTTTTGTTAGCATTACCATTGGGTCTATTGTTTGTCAGCTATATAGTTTATCATTGGATTCGTAAGAGAAAGTATGCGTTATAAAATCATCCTTGTTCTATTTGTTATAGCAACCCTTAGTATTGGGGCTAAGACATATACTGATGATTTCTGGGGATTCTTTGGACATCGATTGATCAACAAGACGGCCATCTTTACTTTGCCAGTGGAGTTGGTCCCTTTGTATAAGAGCAATATTGACTTTATAGTTGAACACTCTGTTGACCCAGATAAGAGGCGTTATGCCTCACCTTTAGAAGCAGTGAGGCACTATATCGATTTGGATATATTTGGGACTTATCCTTTTGACAATGTCCCTCGACAGTTTCCCGAAGCTTTAGCCACATTTGGAGAAGCGCATGTTGTAACGAGAAAGAGTCGAGATACGATTGTTTCTTGGGGAAGTGATCTGATATGGTTAGAAGTGTTCAATGAGGCAAAAAAAGAACAATGGGCGCAAGAACTAAAAGGGAAGACTTATAACCTTCTGGATGAAGGATTCTTAACGATGCCTAAGAGCTGGATCCCTAAAGAGTATCGTAATGCTGATCACGAATTGATCTTTACAGAGCGCTTGACAGAATATGGTATGCTTCCTTATCATTTATCGCTGTATCAACGTAGACTGACCAAAGCATTCAAAGAAAAAAACTGGCCGATCGTGATTCGCTTAAGCACTGAGATGGGCCACTATCTTTCAGATGCCCACGTGCCACTCCATACTACAGAAAATTATAATGGCCAATTGACAGGCCAAGATGGCATACATGCATTTTGGGAGAGCCGGATACCGGAGTTGTTTGCAACGGATAACTATGACTTTTTTGTCGGTCGAGCCAAATACATAGAAAACACAGACGCCTTCTTCTGGGATGTTATATTAGAAAGTCATAGCTATGTAGATGAAGTCTTGTCTAAAGAATTAGAAATTAGAAACTCCTTTGATAAGGACAAGCAATACTGCTTTGAAGAAAGAGGAGCCAATACTTCAAGGTTAGAATGTCGCGCTTATGCAAAAGCCTATCAAGATGCGATGGCAGGCATGGTCGAGGATCGTATGCGCAAATCTATCCAAGGACTTGGATCGGTCTGGTATACAGCTTGGGTTGATGGCGGGCGACCAAATGTAAGTGAGCATCTCTCTCAGTTAAATGTAGACACGCTTCAGATCCTACAATCGGACTCTCTGGCCATCCAAGTGCCTACCGCTAATAACTAAGGATGGCTTCTGCCAACATACCATATAAGTATAAAAGTGTCAAGTCTTCAACCGAAGGACTATACAAAGAGAAAGGCAGCAAATTCATAGCTTATCTACAACCTGTAAGCTCTATCGAGGATATCCAGAATTGTTTAGAATATATAACAGTGCTTCATCCCAAGTCACGACACCTCTGCTATGCTTATCGCATAGGTATAACTGGTGAACCATATCGATACAATGACGACGGCGAGCCTTCAGGGACGGCAGGAAAACCTATCTACAATGAGCTGCTTAGCAACGAAGTTTCCGATGTCCTTTGCGCAGTGGTGAGATATTTTGGAGGAACTAAGCTCGGTGTGCCAGGACTCATTAAGGCTTATAAAGAATCAACGATAGATGCCTTTTCGACAGCTGAGATACATACCATCACTCTAAAGAAACAAGTAACCATAACCTATCGGATAGAAGATATGGGAAAGGTCTATAATATACTAAAAGCGCGAGGCTATAATAACATCGATAGTCGGTTTGATCCTTCTCCATCTATACTCATCAAGGTTTCGCTCAATGAACTGTCTGACATAAGAGCGCAGCTACTGGCGGACTTCTATGGCTATCAACCTGAGGACATTAGCGAGGACTTTGTTTCTGAGAAAATCGAAGTTCTGACTTTATAGCCAATCCACTCTTGATGTACTTTGTTGTATTTAGACTGACAAACTATTTGTTTTACAATGCTCTATTGCATGACTTACCTTCTTCAGTTTTTTAACTCAACAATCCTTATGTATTCTTAACTTGATTGACTAATTGTATTTACTTTTAAGGACTATGAAAAAGATAACAAGAAGATCGTTTAACACTACGCTTAGCGTGGGAATTGGAGCAATGCTTAATAGCACAAAAGCATGTGCTGAGACTTTGCAAGATGGCAAGAAGCTGGGTATGGCTTTAGTTGGATTAGGTAGTTATAGTGAGTATCAGTTAGCACCATCCCTTCAAGATACTCAGCACACTTATTTGGCTGGTATAGTAACGGGAACACCAGAGAAAGCCGCAAAATGGACTGAAAAGTATGGCCTCGATAAAAAGAATATCTACAACTATGAAAACTTTGATGACATAGCGGATAACGATGATATAGATATAGTCTATGTCGTCCTGCCTAACTCGATGCACGCAGACTTTTGTATCCGAGCTGCTAAAGCAGGGAAACACGTCATATGCGAAAAACCAATGGCCGTCAGTGTTGTAGAATGCGATGCCATTATAAAGGCTTGCAATCAAGCTGGAGTGAAACTTAGCGTAGGTTATAGACTGCATTCTGAACCTTACACCCAAGAGCTGATGAAGATTGTAAAAGAGAAGAAGTTCGGTGAGGTCAATTTTGTCTCAGCCGACGCAGCATATATATCAAGAGGTAATCCCAATCAATGGCGATTAGATAGGAAACTATCTGGAGGAGGGGCACTAATGAACATGGGCGTATACTCTATACAAAGTGCTATTTATGGTTCAGGTCAGAATCCTACTTCTGTTTCGGCTCAAGAATTTAGTACGAGACCAGAGTATTTTAAAGATACCGATGAAACCATCAGTGCACAATTTGAATTTCCTAATGGTGCAGTTGGTAATATCTATACTTCCCACAATGCTAATATCAATAGACATTACTCAAGCTTTGAAAAAGGTTGGGTAGAACTGGAGCCAGCTAATAATTATGGACCACTTAGTGGAAGAACATCTGGTGGCGTTACATTGAGTTATCCGCATGAGAGACAGCAAAAGCTTCAGATGGATGACTTCGCACATCACATCATGTACGGGTCAGTCAATAAGGTGCCTGGCGAGATGGGTAAGCGGGATATGATCATAGTCGAAGCCATCTATGAGTCTATCCGAGAAGGAGGTGAGAAAATAAGCTTGGATCTTGGCAACATGGGTATTGTGACCGGTTAGTACTTTCGTAAATACTCCCATTGGTTTTTACAATAGCTGATAACACTTATAATTGAAAAGAGAACTTTACTTAATTGAAATTCAGTATGAACGTAACGTCCAACTTTGATAGTGGCAATATAGAGGTAGTAAGCATAGGTGAAGATGGAAAGATTGACTTGAATATTAGAAAAGATACTGAATCAGATTTTTTTCAATGGTTTCATTTTCGCTTGACGGGGGCACAACATATAAAGTGTAAGATCTCCATTTTAAATGCTGGTACTTCGTCATATCCCGATGGTTGGGAAGGTTATAATATCTGTGCTTCTTATGATAGAGATGAGTGGTTTAGGATACCTACAACTTTTAAAAACGGTGTGCTCAGTGTTGAGTATCAACCTTCTTACAATAGTATGTACTTCGCTTACTTTGCTCCTTATAGTTATGAACGTCATCAAGACTTGATTCATGAATCACAACTAGAACATAACTGTACGCTTGACGTGATCGGGGAGACTGTCGAAGGGAGAAGCATGGACATGCTTGTGATTGGAAATCCAAGACCCGATAAGAAGAAAGTTTGGGTGATCGCACGGCAACACCCTGGAGAGTCTATGGCAGAGTGGTTTATAGAGGGCTTGTTAGAAAGATTATTTGACGAAAGTGATCCTGTCTCTAAAAGTCTATTGAGCCAATCTACTTTCTATGTGATCCCTAACATGAATCCTGATGGTTCCATAGCGGGCAACCTAAGATCAAATACTACAGGTGCTAACCTCAACCGAGAATGGGAGACACCGAGACTTAAAGAAAGCCCTGAGGTTTATTATGCTTTGAAAAAGATGGATGAGTTAGGCGTCGATATGTTGCTGGATGTACATGGAGATGAAGCCATAGCTTACAACTTTGTTGCAGGCGCTGAAGGCATATCCAACTACACTGATAGAATAAAAAGATTAGAGGAAAGCTTTAAAACACATTGGATAGAGATATGTCCAGACTTTCAAGATGAACACAACTATGGACCTGACGAACCTGGAAGTGCCAATATGACTGTTTGTTCTAACCAGATTGCTCAACGGTTTGACTGTCTGGCATATACTATTGAGATGCCCTTTAAGGACAATGATGATTGGCCAGACGAATATTACGGATGGTCAGCAGAACGATCAGCAAATCTCGGTGCATCCGTATTGCAGCCGATTCATAAAGTGCTGGGACAGCTTTAAGATTAGATAAAAGACTATTTTGTCTGAAGGATAGAGTAGGACTTCTTGAGTTCTACTATGCCAATAATCGCGAAGATCAAGAATAGGCAAATAATGCCCCATTCTCCCATAGTAGGTACTGAAGGACCTGGAGCTGCGACTTCAGCTGGAATAGCAAAGAAGGCAGTACAGCCGACCGTAACGCCCATACTGGTTACTTCATAGGTGACCTCTGTGGTGCCTCCACATCCTGGAGGGCTATATGTGCTTAAGTCGGTCGTTGTGACATTGCATCCCCCTGTATGACCAAAACCTTCAAGCCAAGATTGAAAAGAAGCCATAGCCTCTGCATCGCTCATACAATTGGTTAGAGTCATATTGCCCGGGCAGACGGGAATAGCAGAAGCCTTTCCTGTACAGTCTTCAAGAGCAGTAAAGGTGGCCGTGCACCTTTCTGTTCCATTACAATCTGTAGCTTCAAATATTATTGTAACGGAACCTCCTGTAAACGATGGAGCTGAAAAAGTTGATAAGTCAGTAGTTGATGTTATAGCGCATCCATTTTCTGTGGTACGAAATGCTCTTAGATAATCTGAAAATGATTCATCCACGCTGGCTTGACTTGTGTAAGTAAAAGCAAAATCACCGGGACAACCAACATTGGGTGCTGCATAGGAGGATATGGACGCTGTAGATATAAGAGCGATCAAGACTATTCTAAGAAAAGAGAACCTCTGAATCATTGTGTGGTTGTTCTGGATTAAATCGAAAGATAGATAAGTGAGCAGTAGAAAGATGACACATAATTGCTTTTAACACATATGTCTTATCGGTATGTATAGCCCATCAGATTGCTTGATGATTATATATTACCATTAGATTCTATCTGAAACCTACTCATTGTCTTAGCGCACCATATAAGTAAGATTACGTAACCATCGCTTACCTGATATGACGTGCATACCGATCAAAGATTAGCTGAGATATGACTGCTTTATATTTTGTCTTTTGATTCTGAGAGCAACATAGGATCTATTAAGATACAGTTGTAACTAACTCATCCATAGGCTTACGCACCTTTACAAGGTTGACTAACCAATCTTTGTCGGCTGCTCTATATCCCATTGGTAAGAGCAGTGTGCTCCGCAAGTTCTTCTCTCGAAGACCTAAGATTTTATCTAAAGATTCAGGATCAAACCCTTCCATAGGAGTACAATCAACACCTTCATATGCCGCTTGTGTTATAGCTGCCATAAAGGCGATGTAAGTCTGACGGGCAGCGTGCTGAAAGCTAACCTCAGGATCACGTTGCGGATAGGACGAAAGCAACATTTTACGATAGTTTTCCCAGCCTTCATTCTCAAAACCGCGGATCTTATTGGTCAGATCAAACATATGATTGATACGATCCGCTGTATAGTGATCCCAAGCAGCGAACACAAATAAATGAGAGCAATCTGTGACGGGCGATTGATTCCAAGCGATCTTTCTGATCTCTGCCTTTATCTCAGGATTTGTCACAACAAATACCTCAAACGGCTGAAGTCCACTGGATGTTGGAGCCAGTCTGATAGCTTCTAAGATGTTATTGATTTTCTCTTCTGGTACAACCTCACCATTCATTGCCTTGGTTGCGTATCGTTCGTTTAGTTTGTCTATAAAACCCATTGTCTTTTTTTAATTCATTCTTGATAATGTGGCTTGCTGCTATGATAGTTCACTCAATAAAGTTTTAGCAGCCAGCTTTCCTAATTCGTTAGAAGCTGATGGGCTTGCCCCTGATATTAACTTTCTATCTCTGCAAACAGTCTTGTCGGCTTTAGTGTTCACCACATTAACACCTAAGTTCTTAAGTGACTCACTTAATCCTCTTGGCATGTGTCCAGGCAAGCAGCCAATCATTGGTGTCTTCTTGTCCACGGAGTCCGGAAATACTGCCATGTTGTAGCCTTTGTAGAGAAATCTTTGACCATTTAGCGTGGTTGCTAATAAGGCACCCGGCCCATGACAGATTGTGATGGTGAATAATAGACTTTCATGGGCCCAGTTTAACGCTTTGCTGACATTGATGTCTTCTGGTAAGCCTAACATAGCTCCATGTCCTCCTGGTACAAATATAGCAGCGTAAGAATCTTGATCAGATATAGCTGTGTCAATGAAGTCTTTCAAGCTCTTAGGTTGCTCAAAGGTTGACTTATACTCTTCGTATATAGCGTTTATGTTTTCATCTTTGGTCGGGAAGGCCCACTTCTCTAAAATAGCAGGTTGGCCTGTCGGCGTAACTATTTCAAATTCAAATCCAGCATTTTTAAGATGTAACATTGGCATAAGCGCCTCTACAGGGTGATTGCCGGTTGAGAACATTTTACCATTCTGCATGGTCATGTTCTTTTGCTCAGTAAAAATCGCCAAGATCTTGGTTCTCTTTCCATTGTACTTAGAGTATGATATATTCTCAAAGTCAGTTTTATCTGTTGTCGCTAACTTCAGTGCAAGCTTCGATGGACTGTATGAACCATCTGATTCTAACTTTGGGGCAAGACCTAATAATTTCTTTAGCATTTTGATTCTCTTAAAATGAAATGCAAAGATGAAGCTGATAATGCTTCTAAAAATTGATGTATGATAATAAATTAAGCGCTGGCAATTTCCTTCCTGATTCTACTAAGACTTTCAGTTGTGATGCCTAAAAATGAAGCAATATGATAGTTCTTTACGTTGCTCTCGATACTAGGATAGGTATTGATGAAGTTCATATATCTCTCCTTAGCAGATAGGGTTAAGTTCTCAAGGATGCGATTTTGAAAAGTTGCAAAAGCTGCCTCCATTTTTTTAATATAAAAATGTCCAACTTTAGGAATCTCATGACAGAGTTTGTCAAACTCCTTTTTGGATATTTTATAGACCGTTGCGTCTTTTATACACTCTATAAAAGTAACAGATTTTCGAGCTGTCTGGCTATATAGAGCTATGTAATCACTGATCCACCAGTCTTTGATGGCAAATTGTAACGTGTGCTCTTTGCCATCTTTATCTATAAAGTAACTTCTTAAACAACCGGAGTGAACATAGAAGATCTCGTCTACGTCTTCATCTGCCTGAAGTAGAAAGTCCCCTTTAGTTAGATTTGCTTTTTCTAACTTGCTATATAACAAAGATGACTCTTCTTCGGTGATAGTGGCAACCTTAAATATTTCTTCTATTATAGGATTCACAATCGGATTTTCAATAACTTATTATGACTATTTTCAGCTGCGTGATTATAAAAACTTCAAACAAACTGGAGTCGCTACATCCTTCAATTCAAAAGGATCTTTAAGAAGACCATTGTTTGGATCTATCTTAAATGAAACAAGATTGTCGGAGTTCTGATTAGCTACGATGAGGTGTCTATCGTCTGGACTGATAGTGAAGTCTCGCGGCACGTTGCCGAGTGAAGATTGGTGACTTACCATAGTGAGCTGTCCATTGTCAGATACCTTATAGATAGCGATATTGTTATGATCACCTCGATTACTTACGTAGAGAAATTTGCCATTCTTTGTCATCTTAATAGCAGCACAGTTACCGCCTCTGTTGTCTCCTTCAGGGAGTGTAGATATGGATTGATATTGCATAAACTTATCATCTGAATCACGCTGATATGAGATGACCGTTGCACTAAGTTCGTTGACCACATATATGATCGGTAGAAGCGGATGCTCTACGATATGCCGTGGTCCTGATCCAGATGGAGTGTTGATACTACTTGAGGCGGGCTCAAGCTGCCCCGTTCTAAAATTATGAAATCGAATAGTATCTGTCCCCAAATCAGCCGTTATGACGGTACCATCGCTTATCTGTGATATGAAGTGTGCATGTGGCGCTTCTTGACGCGCATGAGAACTGTTGCCAGTATATCTGATTATGTTTTGCGCACGACCCAACTTACCGGTAAGTGCTACCGGAAAAGAAGTTATGCTACCTGTACTATAATTAGCAGCCAATACTTGAAACCCCTGCTTGTCTAGCGATATGTGACACGGTGCGATACCCATAGTAGGCTTTCGATTAAGTTCTGTTAGGCTCTTGTCTTCATTTACGGCAAGTGCAGTTACAGAACCCCATTGCTGCTCATTGCCCCCAGTCTCGTTGACTACATAGACAAACTTGCCCGATGGGTGTATCGTAAGATAAGACGGATTTATACCCGCCTCATCATATACATCTCCATAACGCATCGTACCCGTCTCGGTATTGAGGTAAGCCAGATGAACTCCTTTTGCTTTACCATCTACATGTCCTTCCTTTTGCGTGTATGTGCCTACATAGAAGGGGATATCATGCTCTGATTCTGTAGCTGACATGACATCACTTGTAGTGACTGATTGAGTCGCGGCAGTGCTGTTAGTTGACTTAGAAGAAGAATCACAAGACGACAGCATAGCGCAAAGAGCAAACACAGATAAGTAGTAGCCTCTATTCATTTCATTCAGTGATTAAAGGCGTAATATACTTAGTTAGGGTTACCGAAGATGACTAGCTACTCATTATTATAAAACTTTAACGCGGAAGGACTTTTTCTTGGGGTGAACAACAAAATCCATGAGTTTATCAATCGATTCTAAGACTTAAGACAATCTTTAACTTCAGTGGTTTTAAGCTTTCGATATTTGGCAGTGACCACTTCTTCAGACCTCGATAACGACTTGATGGGGTATAGAGATAGGTGCTTCTCCTGCATGGTCTTCACAGGGATGCCCAATGGTTGGTTACGGTAACGAAAGAATAACATATCCTTGGTATTGACATAGGTCATATGGTCCTTGAGGCGATTAGTGATGAGCATATTGAGCTTATCCTTGCTGTCCCGTTTTGTCGGTACTTTGATTGATGAGTCAACCAGTTTCTCGTCTACGTCTACAGAGATACTATTGCGACCTGTGACCATAGCTGCCAAGCTCGTTGTGCCGATACCACCAAATGGATCTACGACCACATCCCCAGCTACACTGTACATCATCATCAACCGATATGGCAATTCTATGGGATAAGCTGCTGATCGCTTTCGTAATGATGAGATGTTGAGCTTTTGTTGCGTTCCTAAGATGCCAGTCCACAAGTCTGAGTACCATGAGTTGCGTTCTTCCCAGAAGAGAGCGCTTTCGCTTCGGTTTTCTTTTTCCGCTTTCGCAAATGCTCTTTTCTCACCTTTCCTCATGATCAGTATATGCTCATGTTCTAATGTGACATAAGCACCTGCGGGTAACATACCGGAGCCCATATATTTGTTAGGAGCATTAGTGGGCTTACGCCAAATGATAGACGGCAAAAAGTCAAAACCAATCTTCTGACAAGCTTGGATGATGCGACTGTGATTAGGATAGATCTGAAATCTTCCATCCAAAGATCTAGTAGCGTCTCCAATGTTGATGCATACATATCCGCCAGGTTTTAAGACTCGGAAAGCCTCGGTCCATGCTTGATCCAAGATCTGATGCATCTGCTCATAAGCTTCTTTGCCTTGGTTTTTTTCTATCAGCCTTGTGATAGTAGTTGACTCTGGAGACCAGATGTCGTCCCACATCTCTATCATTGGATATGGCGGCGATGTAACAACAAGATCAACCGTCTCATCATCCATCGACCATGACTTAAATGAATCTCCAACAACGTAACGGTGCGTAGTAGTTTTCACGATGCTAATATATGCAACTATCTCATTGCTTTAGAAGCCTTCTATACTTTGCTTTAACGATGTAAGTAAGGTTAGGATACTCATTTTATCGTCTTTTTATTGATTTTAGTCGATAGAAGAAGGTAGTCTAAAAATATAGAACTATATTGATATCATAATGATATTACTTTAACTCTCAACTCAACTGTTATGTTAGAAAAAATAGTAAAAGGAAAAAATGGGTTTGTTTTTTTGTTTCTTGGATTAGCGTGTCTTGTCGGAGGTCCATTATTTAGCCTGAATTTCTTCGCTGGTAACGGGTCCATTGGTGCGCCTATATTTATCGCAGGTGTTGTATCTGGGATTTTCATTCTCTTGGGTTTGATCATAGTTAATCCTAATCAGTCTCGTGTTCTGACCTTATTTGGGAAGTACGTCGGCTCGGTTAGAGAAAATGGTTTTCAATGGGTCAATCCATTTTATAAAAAGAAAAAAATATCACTTCGTGCGCGCAACTTTGACAGTGAGCGAGTGAAGGTGAACGATAAGCGCGGTAACCCAATCCTCATCAGTGTGATTCTGGTATGGCGGGTTCAGGAGACATATAAAGCGGCTTTTGAAGTGGATGATTATGAGAGTTTTGTGCGTGTGCAGACTGATGCTGCAGTCAGAAAGTTGGCCGGTATGTATAGCTATGACAACTTTGATGATGAGCAAGAAGAAGTGACGCTTCGTAGTGATGTAGGAGATGTTAATGATGCACTAGAACAAGAAGTAAGTGAGCGTCTTGAGATCGCTGGACTAGAAGTGATTGAAGCCAGAATAGGATACTTAGCCTATGCTCCAGAGATAGCAAGTGCGATGTTGAAGAGACAACAAGCAGAAGCGATTGTAGCTGCAAGATTTAAAATAGTAGAAGGTGCCGTAGGTATGGTCGATAGTGCACTTGAGTTGCTTTCTGAGAAGAACATCATAGAGCTGGACGAAGAGAAGAAAGCCTCTATGGTTAGCAACTTGATGGTTGTCTTGTGTTCTGATAAAGAAGCAACACCAGTCCTGAACACTGGGACACTTAACGCTTAAAATCGAAGCAGATGAGATTTGTTTCAGATAAAGTAGAAGAAGGATCGACCGCGATGATAATATTCATCGCGGCTTCTTCGGTTATAAGCGTCTTGCCGATTGGATATGCCTTATTTCAGATGTATGATAGCTCAGTGAGTTGGTCAGAAAGTAGTTCAGATTATAAAATACTCTGGGCCGTTTTCTTGTTTGTGTTGATCATGATGATAGGACTGTTGTACATGTTTTTAAACATGAAGATCGAGATCAAAGCCGATAGTACAGCCATAGAAGCACGTATGATTCCATTTATGAGATCATTTAGAGTTTCTAATTTATCGGATATACAGTCCCTTGATATTATAAAGATAGATGGGATCATGAAGTATGGAGGAGTCGGACTTAAGAAGCAGTTGGGTGGAAGAACGTCATATACGATGAATGGTGAAGGGCATGCTTTGATGATCAAGATGAAGGATAAGAAAGAGCTTCATGTTCAGATCAGTAAAGTAGAGGAGTGGAAGCGCTATATCAATGAATTTGAAAATCAATAAGTATGAAGAAAAAGTTTGTACTTCGAGTTGATGAGAAAACCATGGCGTGCGTTGAGAAGTGGGCTGCTGACGAGTTTAGAAGTGTCAACGGGCAGTTGGAGTGGATGATTACTAAAGTGTTAAGAGATAATAAAAGAGCACCTAAGAAAACGAAAGGAGATGATTAAGATTCTTACCTTGGTAAAAGGAGGTTGCAATATAAGTGTGTATCGTAGGAACTAAACTTGTACAAGCAAGCCAGGAGTTTGATAACTCTTTTCAATTATTGATTTATGATTCAAATACTTCTGATATACTACTTTAGTAAAGCGCATTATAATAATGCACTTAATCATGAGCGGTCAAAATGGCTGTATGCTATATTGAATATTGGCGTTTATGTAAGTGGTGCAATAGCTGGTGTCTTGATTAGTTGGCTGGTTCTTTTTTTTGTTTTCGAAATAGATATCCTAGATTGGCCAAGTTATCTGCTTGACGTCATGGGAATCCCAATGGGCGCTTTAGCGTCCTGGCTTTTACTAAATTTTCTAAAAAAGAAATGGTCTTACGAAGTTGATGATTCTGACCTTCTTGATGATTTTGAATAAACGCGATTCCAATCGGTTGATTAGAAGGTTTTTCAATTCTTTGTCATCTAAAAGCACTTAGAGCTACTACTCAGAAAACTCCACCAACTCCACATTAAAGGCAATTGGATAATTGGGTGGGATAGAAGTATTGCCTTGTGTTCCGTAGGCAAGATTAGAAGGGATAAAGATGGTTCCCTTTCCACCTTTTCCAAACAATGGAATACCCAATTGCCAGCCTTGGATCACGCCGCTTAATCCGAAAGTTGCTGGCTCTCCGCGATCTACAGATGAATCAAATACATCTCCATTTAGAAAGTAGCCGTGATAGTCAACAGTCACTTGTGAACTAAGCGTTGGCTTTTCTTCTTCTCCTGGCTCTTTGATGATGACATAGATGCCTTCGTCAGTTCTCGTAGCTGTTAGTTCATTAGTCTCTAAGTACTTTTCAATCTCACTGTCGTTATACTCAGCTAAGCTGTCGTACACTTCCACCACTTCAACGGCATAAATCAGAGGTAGCGTGTTATTGCCAGCTAATTGTACAGGTACATATATGTTCGCTCGTCCACCTTTACCTAAGAGAGCAAGGCCTTCGATAAGTCCAGGTATATTGACAGTGCCTAGTTCTAACGCAGCAGGAAAGTTAGTATTCATAGTGCCACCTAATCGTTGATTCAGTAAATCAAACTGTGAGAAGTCCAATAGTATGAACTTGCTGCGATCAGCTTTGTCTCCAGCCCCTTCATCGAAGATGGTATAGTATAAACCAGATGATGACTGCTGAGGCGTAAGCCCTTGGTCCTCAAAGAATTCCTCTAAGGTTGGAACATCAGTCCCACTATCACCACACGCTGCAGTGATCAATAGAGAAAAAGTAAGTAGGGAGATATATAAGAATCGTTGCATATCGTTAGTATTTATGAGCGTACATCTCAATGTGGCGCAAATGTATATTCTTTGAGAGTGATCTTTACATAAACGATGGGATAACTCTGTTTGTGTCCATCATATGTATAATGTAAAATCCAAAAATGAAGATATTATCAGAAGGACTAGGTAGAGCTATACATTCTGGGTATTTTACATGCTTTAAGATACAGATATTGGTAAGCACAATGTCAGCAATAGAGGTTTTGTGATTATACAACATTTACGAAAGTGATAGATCAACTTATAGAAATACTCGGTAGCGACAATGTATTAACGGGGAGCGATCTCGAGTCAAGGTATCATCATATCTGGAAGATGGATGTTTCGCTGAAAGTAAAGGCTATGGTCTTGCCGCGCAGAACTGCGGATGTCTCCTCCGTTATGAAGTTATGCCATCAACACAAGCAGCCTGTATCGATATTCGGAGGATTGACCAATCTGACTGGTGCCACAGAAGTAGCTGAAGAAGAAGTGGTGATCTCTATGGAGAAGCTCAATAAGATAGTCGAGATAGACGAACAAAGCCGAACAATGACTGTGGAGTCAGGGGTTATACTCGAGGCGATACATGCGGCAGTTAAAGAAAAGAACTTGCTCTTTCCCTTAAACTTTGGCGCCAAAGGCTCTGCACAGATAGGTGGGGTTATCTCTACTAATGCAGGAGGACTTCGTGTGCTTCGTTATGGCATGACGCGCAACCTTGTGCTTGGGATAGAAGCTGTTACAGCGGATGGAACCATAGTAAGTGGATTGAAGAAGATCATCAAGGACAACACTGGTTATGATCTAAAGCAGTTGTTTATCGGCTCGGAAGGATCATTGGGCATAATAACTAAAGCTGTACTGAGGCTATTTGAAGCGCCCAAAAGTCGATCTTCTGCCTTCGTCGGTGTCAATGGTTATAATAACGTGATCAAGCTGATGAAGTACATGGATGGTGGTCTTGCTGGAACCCTGAGTGGCTTTGAATTAATATGGGCAAGTAGTTATAAGGCTATGACTTCACCACCCACACTGATGATACCACCTCTGCCTTATGATTATGAGTTCTATGTCCTGATCGAGTCGCTTGGGAGTGATCAAGGGAAAGATCGTGCACGGTTAGAGTCACTCTTGGGTGATGCTATGGAGCAAGAACTCATCGAAGATGCAGCCATAGCATATACTGAATCAGACTTGACTTGGTTCTGGACGATTAGGGAAGATGTCCACGCATTTATCTCTATGTACGAACACCAACAACATTTTGACATTAGCTTACCGATACCATTGATCGGTTCCGTCATAGCTGAGACTATTAAGAAGCTGGGCGAGTTGCCCGGAGTCATAAAGTCTTATGCCTTTGGTCATGTTGCAGATGGCAACATACATATCCTGGTTGGTAAAGAAAGTATGGACCCAAAGCTAACCAGTGACGTCAACGATATCATCTATGGACCGCTAAAAGACATAGGAGGTTCGGTGTCCGCTGAGCATGGTATCGGCATGCATAAGAAGCCATACTTGACAGTGTCCAGATCAGCAGCAGAGATCGATATGATGAGGATGATCAAGAGATCATTAGATCAGCATAATATCCTCAATAGAGGAAGAATCTTTGATGTTTAATACTCTAGGTAAGCCGCAGTACTGTGATCATCTAAGTAAAGATGCAAGCTATCTTACAAGTTCATATGAGTTAAGGTGTCTACTTTGCAAAACTATCAGCTACAACGTTACCTACTTTATAACAAACGTCTTAAGGGCATATACATACGACCATGCAGACTTCAAAGATGCATGAAACCCCAAAAGTCGTTTTAACGGATGAGACCTTAGCGTCTTTAAAAGATCATAAGAAAACCAATACAAGTGATGAGTGGCGGAGCTTCTACTCGATGATATCAAAAGATCCGTTTTGATAAAAGATTGATTAATACGCTGATATCAATCCGTTTCCTATTTTCGCCTTATGCGATGGATATTGGTATTTATACTGGCCTTGTTGATCACCAGTCAGGTGCACACGCAGGATGATGTACATTGTCAGCCTACTATATCAGATACGCCGTTGAGTGAACGGTTAGCCAACTATATCTTCAACATCAACTTTGAGCACGAACAGCATACTGTAACAGGAACCGAGAAGATATTTTGGAAGAACAACAGTCCTGATACCATACGATACATAAGACTCTACATGTATCTCAACGCTTTTAAAGGTCCCGAGAGCAGTTACCTAAGTGAAGCCAATATGAACATCATGGGGCAAAACTTGCGGGGTCGTTCTGAGGATGACTGGGGCTACGTCAATGTTACCAAGGCGCGACAAGGTGATAACGTCATAACGGATATGACTTATGTCCAACCTGATGATGATAATGATCAAGATCAATCAGTGCTCCAGATCAGCTTGGCACAAGACATCTTGCCAGGAGAGACAATGATATTGGACTTGGAGTTCGCCTCTAAGCTACCTCGGACAATTGCTCGGTCGGGTTTTGCTAATCATGACTTCAACCACTTTGTGCATTGGTATCCCAAGATGGGTGTATATGAAGAAGATATAACTGGAAAATGGGACTGGAACTGTCATCAGTTTTTAAGGCAGATGGAGTTCTACGGCGACCATGGTAATTATGATGTTACGATTGAGTTAGACGATCAGTTTGTGATAGGAGGGAGCGGCTGTCGCCAAATGTATAAAGAACCCATCGCTGGTAAAGAGGGAAGAGTAAAGACGAGATTTATAGCACACGACGTGATAGACTTTGGATGGGTGGCATCACCTAACTTAGTAGAATATATGGATGAGTGGGAGCACGTTGAGATTAGACTCTTATCGCCCCCAGCTCATGCATCTTTGACTAAAAGATTATTAGATGCTGCGAAGCATTCTCTTCAATACTTCGATGATCATGTAGGTGTCTATCCATACAGCACATTGACCATGTTAGATCCTCCGTTACATGGATTGAGATCCGGCTTCATGGAATATCCAACCTACATCACAGGTGGCTCATTTTATTCTTTTCCTAAAGGGATCAGATCAATGGAATCATTGATGGTGCATGAGTTCTCTCATCAATACTTCATGCAGATCTTAGCCAATAATGAAAAAGAAGATCCATGGTTGGATGAAGGCTTTGTAACATTTTACGAAGACTGCGTGATGGAAGATTGGCATGGCTCATCCTCCTTGATTGATCTCTTTGGTTATAAAGTTGGCAACAGTTCTTTTACAAGAAATGAATATGCCAGCATGTCCAATAAAAGAACCAGTCCAATTACAACAGTAGGGTATGAGTTCATTGGAGATTATAAAGGGACTATATATTCTAAAACCGCAACGGTACTACAGACTTTAAAAAGATATCTTGGTGCAGATCAGTTTGATGAGATGATCAAGGGCTACTTTGAAAGTAACAAGTTTACCCATCCCCGTAAGGCTGATTTTATAAGTGTGGTCAAAGAAGCTTTCGCCAAATATCCTAATCTACTTTCGAGCAGCATAGATCGATTTTTAGTTGATGCCTTAGACGAAAGTAAGATTGTAGATTACTCTGTGATCAATGTTGGTAGCGCTCCATCTGGAGACAAAGATGATGATGGCAATCAGCTATATCACAACTGGTCTAACTTAGAAAGAAAAGGAGATTTTATAGTACCAGTAGAGTTAAGGCTATATTGGAAAGATGGCTCTTGGACTGATGAAGTCTGGGACGGGGTAGACCCGATTCATCCCGTTTATGAGTTAAGCACAAAGCAACTGCAAGCGATTGATATCGATCCAGAGCGCAAGCTCTTCTTGGATATAGACTTCAACAACAATAGCTATACTCTAGCTCCTGACAATGGTGGCATATGGAAGTATGCTACACGCTCTATTTATTGGGTGCAGAACATTATCCAATCCGCAAGCTTCTTGATGTGATGGGCTTGATAGAGATTATAAAAAGTGGATTTTCTAAGCCTCGATTGATATCTATCGTGTATATGATCCAGTTGATTTTAGCTCTGACCATTGGATTGCAAGTCTATCAGGTATTTGGCGCGTCTATTGGAAACTCGTTATCTTTAGAAGGTCTCAAAGAAGGTAACGCTCACATGGTGATTAATGATTTGCTCAATACCCATGGCGCATCGCTTTCACCACTATTAGGTCAAGTGCGCTGGATGGTTATAGTTTACCTCATTGTTGCAGCATTTGTCCATGGCGGGATCTGGTATTCGATCATTAAGCAATATGAAAAAACAAGTATCTGGGTTGGCGGATCTACATACTTTCTAAGGATGTTGATCATTGGAATTGTTATGTCATTGATCTTTATCATCTGGAGTGCTTTGGTGTGGGGACCATACTTGAGTAAGATCCAATATTGGATGGAAGCCTTAGCTTCTGAAGAGCCAATATTATGGGGAGGGATTGCCATTGCAGTCTTATGGTCATTTGGAGCGGTCTTCATTTTTGTGGCATCATGCTTTTGTAAAATATTTGTGATCCGAGATGGGATCAAAGTGCGCGTCGCTATGTGGAAAGGGATAAAAGCTAGCTTCAAGAAAACGTGGAAGTGTCTTCCTGTACTCTTCGCTTTCTTTATGATCTTAGCCTTGCTTTACATTATGCATAGCTTGGTAGATGACTGGACTCTGTTCTCTACCACTATCGGAGTTTTTGTTTTGTTTCTTATCCAACAACTAGTTGTTTGGATCAAAATAGGACTAAGAGTCAGTACTTATGAATACCTAAAAGGTCGATTATAAGGATATAAGCTTATCTTAGCAAAGTATGCACACAACGATGTATAGACATATCAAAAGAAGAGACCCTTTCTATCCTTCTTTCTAAGCGGACACATCCGCCTCATTCTGTTAAGAACAACCTTTTGACTTGACAGCTTCCTGTATCCATTTTTATAATTATAAAACATAAACTATGAGACTTCCTCATATACCTCCATATAAGACAAAGGTTGTAGAGCCTGTATATTTTAAAACAAAAGAAGAGCGAGCTAACAAGATCACAGAAGTAAACTATAATCTGTTTAACCTACATAGTGATTGGGTCGTTGTCGATCTGATGACAGACTCTGGTACTGGTGCGATGAGTGAGCAACAATGGTCGGAGATCATATTGGGAGATGAAAGTTATGCTGGCTCAGAATCTTACTTTAAGTTGATAAGATCTGTTAAAGATATCATGGGTTTTGAGTATGTTGCGCCAACCCATCAAGGAAGAGCTGCAGAAAATATCCTCTTCTCAGCGGTAGTGAAAGAAGGCGATGTTGTCCCTGGCAATGCACACTTTGACACTACTAAAGGGCATATAGAATTTAGAAAAGCGAAAGCAATTGATTGTACGATAAAAGAAGCATTTGACACAAGTCTGGATCATCCTTTTAAAGGCAACATAGATCTTGATAAATTAGAATCTGTTATTAAAGAATATGGAAGAGAACGGATACCATTTATCAACATAACGGTGACTTGCAATACTGTCGGCGGACAACCTGTGTCTATGCAAAATATTAAGGAGGTGATGACCCTTGCGCGCAAGCATTATATCCCTGTCTATATGGATATAGCTCGATATGCAGAGAATGCCTACTTTATAAAAACAAGAGAGACTGCATACGCTGACAAATCCATACGAGAGATTGTAAAGGAGATGTTTGATGGTGTGTCAGTGGTATGGATGAGTGCAAAGAAGGATGGCTTGGTTAACATAGGTGGATTTATAGCACTTCATGATGCTTCGCTGTATGAGCGACTGGGCCAATTCACAATAATCTATGAAGGCTTTATCACCTACGGTGGTATGAGCGGTAGAGCGATGGGCGCTTTGGCAGAAGGATTGAAAGAAGGTATAGAGTTTGACTACTTGGATGATCGGATCAAGCAAGTGGCTTACCTAGGGCAGAAGCTCAAGGACTATGGTATCCCGATCCAAGACCCAGTCGGTGGGCATGCACTTTATATAGATGCTAAAAGAATGTTGCCCAATGTTCCCCAGAGCCAGTTTCCTGCGCAACTACTTGGCGTAGAGGCTTACATCGAGGGAGGTGTTCGTGGTGTGGAGATCGGTACGCTCTTGGCTGATAAGGATCCAGTTACTGGGGAAGAACGATTTCCAGAAATGGAGCTCTTGAGATTAGCGATACCAAGAAGAGTATATAGTAGATCTCATATGGATTATGTAGCTGCAACTATGGCCAATATCAAGGACAAGTGCAAGTCTCTTTCGTCTGGATTGAGTATTGTGAAGCAAGCGGATATATTGAGACACTTTACGGTTGAGCTTGCGATGATCTAAAATGGCAAATTAATCTGCCCGAACTGGTCCTGCATTCTCAAGAACTATAACTAAACTCGCATTCACAAGTGAATCAAAGACTTTGAGTGAGATACAGAGGATAGAGTTGCCTACGATATTTGGGATGAAGACAGTCAATGCTTATCTCCAAAAGGGAGATGAAGTTGTCTTGATAGATAGTGGAGAAAATACTGATGAATCCTATGCAGCCCTTACAGCAGGACTCAAAGAGAACGGCCTTACAGTCGCTGACATAGATCGGGTCGTCATCACGCATGCACATGTTGATCATATGGGTATGGCACAACGGATTGGTGCTGAGGCTAATGCTCGTATATGGGTCTCAGAGCTTGTCAAAGATTGGGCTATCAAGCCAGATGAGATGTGGTCAACTCGTGAGAAGCTCATGCTTCCGACTTTGTTATCTTACTTCGATCCAACCTTGAGTGATCTCATCAAACAAGGTTATGTCGATATGATGGGTAATGTCAAGAAAGTATGGCAGCCTATTAGCAAAGACCAGTTGGAGGTCTACCAAAGTGACGGTCAACTTGATATCAATGACACTAGATGGCAGTGTGTATATATGCCTGGCCATAGTAGTTCTCAGACCACTTTTTTTAATCCCATCAATGGAGACTACATATCTGCGGATATGTTGTTGAGGATAACACCTACACCTGTCATCGAGCCATCACGCGACGATATGACCAAGAGGAACAAAGGGATCTTAGAGATGATGAACTCCTATGAGCGCTTGTTGCGTTTTGACATCAAGAAAGTTTATCCAGGACATTACGAGACTTTTGAGAATGCACATGATGTGATCAACAAACAAGTACGCCGTATAGATGAACGTACGAAGCAATGTTATGAGTTGATCAAGTCAGGCCAATCAAGCTTTATCGACATCTTCAATATCTTGTACGAAGGCAGGTTTAATATGCCAGCTATGATTATGTTGATTGGTTACTTGGATAGATTAGAAAATGCCGGCGTTATCATGTATAAAGAGAGAGATGGGTTTCTTCAGATATTTACTGCCTAATCTCGAAAGCATACTTTCGGCTCTTAAGAATCGTTTGTTAGATAAGATAATCACTCGAATCACAATCTACTTTTGAGCGGTATTGTTGTTCTAATAATTAGCCTTCTTAATGAATAGCTTAATTTTCTTTTTTAGTGCCTTAGGTGTCTTTAATGGGTTTTTGCTAGTTGCATACCTTTTGTTCTTTTCTAAGAATAAGAGTTTGTCCAACAATCTGTTAGGGGGACTTGTATTGGCATTAAGTCTGAGAATTGGTAAGTCCATTATTTTATATTTTGATCCAGATGTACATAAGTTAGTACTACAGATAGGTTTATCTGCGTGTTTGTTCATCGGTCCATTGTTGTTCTTTTATATAAAAGCGGTAAGCTTAAATATCACGACCATTCCAAAATTATGGACCCTGTCCCTAGGACTGTTATTGTTGGCCATACTGGTTGTAGGATTTATAAGACCTTATCATCATTATCCTGTTTTTTGGAACGCCTATGTTGTGCACACTATATATCTGATCTGGTTCTTGAGCATAATAGCGGCAAGCATAAGTATATCGCCAGTCTTTAAGAAAACTTTACGCGATAGGACTAAACTAAACTCTTTGGAGAAATGGCTCAGCGTCATTTATTTAGGCAATGTTATCATAGCTGGGGCTTTCTTCATGGCAATATTTGGTAGCTCCATGGCTTACTATATCACTGGGCCGCTTGTCTTTTCATTCTTCTTATACTTGCTCGCCTTCGGGTATTTTAATAATCGATGGTTTGATTTGGAAGACAAGCCTACTTTAGAAAAGTATCGTAATAAGAAAATTGAACCAACGGAAGCTCAAAAGCTGTTGATTCAGTTGGATGAACTAATGTCAGAACATAAACTATACACCAATCCACATCTTAAGCTCAAAGATGTCGCAGATCGGTTGAGTATACCTTCCCATCAATTATCTCAATTGTTGAATGATAACCTTGGAAAAGGCTACAAGACTTATATCAACGAACTAAGAATATCCGCTGCTTGTGAAATGCTTGGAGTGAATGAGCTCCTATCATTGGAGGGTATCGGTTATGATGTTGGCTTTAGATCAAAGTCAACCTTTTTTACGACTTTCAAAAAGGTGAAAGAATGTACTCCTGCTCAGTTTAGAGATAAATCATTAATCAAGACCTCTTAAAACGGTTCTGGTTTATAAAACGGAACCTATACAAGTCTATGTTTCTTGTATTTCCATTCACTATGATCGAGGTTTGATATCTAATTCAACTTCATATTATGATTTCAAGTGTGCTATTAGACGGACGTCATGTCATGGTTTGTATATTGTTAATGTTCCTATCATTAGCAATAGAAGGGCAGGACTCTTTGACATCTAAGGATTTAGAGAGATTTAGCTTTTCATTTCAGTTGACGGAAGATGGATTCGTTGGGTTGGGAGCTGATGTGTTAACGGAAGCTATATCAAAATCCAAAGTAGTAATGTTAGGTGGTCATCATGGGTCAA
This sequence comes from uncultured Saprospiraceae bacterium, assembly GCA_938022935.1. GTDB lineage: Bacteria > Bacteroidota > Bacteroidia > Chitinophagales > Saprospiraceae > JAJRXG01. The sequence goes on along the minus strand of CALIHL010000039.1, from coordinate 9,397 downwards.
AGCATGAGTTAGACTTTGCATCTTCTCTGATCAATCTTTTAGATCAATCATCTTTCAATAAAATGATCTTGGAGATAGGCCCTGCAACAGCTGATGTACTAAGTGGAATGCTGAAAGAGAATAACAATGCAACTGAAGTCTTAAAAGCCATAAACGCTCAATATGCCTTGAAGTCTAATTCTTTGAACTATCCACCGATCCCTGATTTGAGATCTGTAGAGGCTGCTCAAATGATCCAGAATGCCATAGATCATGAATGGCGTATAGAAGCAATCGGTACAGAATCATGGACAGGATATAAAATGGTATCTGACCTTTTATATCAGAATCTAACTGTTGAGAATAAAGAATACTATAAAGATCTTTACCATCAGGTCTCCTTATTGTTCGATTCACTCTATTCAGAAGTAGACAAAGAGAATAATGAGGAGCTTTTAAAACTTACGACGGCATTGAAAGAGTCAACCGTGTTTAGCGACTATCTTGATAAGTTGTCACTCTTTCCAAATAATATAGATGCAGTGAACTCATTGCGCTTTAGCATCGAGCATAGATGGATGTATGGTAGGAAAGAATTCTTTAAGAAGAATAAAGTTAATGCCAAGCATAACAAGCAGCTTTTGAGCAAACTGTTGAATTCAATGGATTTTGATTTTAAAAATGATAAGTTATTTGTGCAGATGTGGCGACAGCACTTGGCTAAAGGGACTACAGCCAATGGCTTTTATGGAGTTGGAAATATGTTGAGTGAACTTGCAGCATATCATGACGGAGAAAGTTTGAACATTGCTTTTTTACGCAGATATCATATGAATGGAGATGACATTATTGACGGTGCTATTGAGCCAGATTACTTTTCAAAACCCATGAAACAATTCGCTTCACTTGGGAAGAAAGATCAGTGGGTCTTAATAGATTTAAGACCTTTTAATGAAGTGTACAATTGGGGCCCTTATAAAATCAGTAGTATGACTAAAACAATTAGTAAAAGATATGACATGATTGTTATCCCGAAAATGGATATAGCAGCAATTAGAAATGAGTAAGTTAGATTTTACTTAATCAACCGCTTACTCAACTCTTCAAGACTGACTCCTTTAGTCTCTGGCATCCAAACTAATACCCAAATCAGTTGTAGTATCATCATGCCCGCTAAGAATGCAAATATGGGCCATGGGTTAGACCCAACCCAAGCTTGAACTGGAGCCGCAACTAAAGTTATAATCGCTGCAAATACCCAATGAGTCCCGGAACCCCAAGCTTGCCCATAAGCTCTTACACTTGTAGGGAATATCTCAGAAATAAATACCCAAATAACAGCCCCTTGACCAATCGCATGTGCTGCTATAAACAAGAGCAAAAAGACCATCAAGAAAGAGGAACTTGCGCCTGAGTAAAATACAAAGGCTACCATGCCCAGTCCTAATATATAACCAAGAGAACCTACGATCATTAGTTTCTTACGACCTGCTCGATCAATCAAGAATATGCCAACAAATGTGAAGACAAGATTGATTCCTCCGATTAGTATAGAATTGAAAAGTGATTCTTCTGATGTCATACCGGCGTTGCCTAAAATCTCTGCTGCGTAGTAAAGCACAAAGTTGATCCCAGATAGCTGATTGAAAAAAGCCAGAACAAAAGCAAGTGTGAGTGGTTTAGAATATTTCTTAAAGTCGATTTTCTCACTTGTGTCAATCGCTGCTTCCTGAATGATTTGCACTTCTTTATCCACATCTTCAACATCCATTAGGCTTAGTACGTGTCGTGCGCCCTCTATATCATTCTTCTTCGTGATTAACCACCTAGGGCTTTTCGGAACACCCAATACCATTAATGTATAAATGATCGCAGGCAACGCTTCTATCCCCATCATCCATCTCCAATCATTTGCCCCACCAACGCCTTGTAATAGATAATTAGAAAAGAAAGCGATGAAGATACCAAAGACGATCATGAATTGATAAAGTATAACTAATCGACCTCTGTTGTTCTTATTGGATATCTCTGATATATAAGTTGGTGCCGCAACCGAAGAGGCTCCCACACCTAAGCCGCCGATGAACCTGAACAATGAAAAGCTGTATGGATCCCAGGCCAAAGCAGAGCCAATAGCAGACAAAGAGAAAAGAACACCGATCCAAATCAGCGTGTTTTTTCTACCTAACCTTTGGCTGGGTACGCCTCCCAAAAGAGCACCTATCACAGTACCCCATAGAGCCATGGACATGATGAATGTACCATGAAACCATGGGGTAGTGTTCCAAAGTTCTTTGATCGGAAGATTGGCTCCCGATATGACGACAGTGTCAAAGCCAAAAAGAAAACCTGCGACAGCAACTGTAATTGACCAATATCTCTGCTTTGACATCTGTTTGGTTTTATACTTGAAATGTTAACTATTTAATCGCATCATTACCTCTAACCTTTGTACTGATACGGATAGCATCTTGAACGTCATAGATAAAGATTTTTCCGTCACCAACTACACCATCAGATGCATTTTCTAATATTACATTGACACATTTGTCTAGATTCTCATCGCTGATGATACACATTATCATAACTCTGGTCTGAAGAACCATTGTTCTTTCTGTGCCTCTATATTTTTCAGAATAGCTCTTTTGTAGTCCTGATCCTTTCACAGGAATAACAGTAAAACATGGTATGTCGGCTTCTTTTAAACCAGCTTGTATCGCGCTGACCTTTGACGGCTTTATTATTGCTTCTACTTTTTTCATTTTTTTAGATTGTATGGATTATTCAAATGTAGAATATGATTCAACGCCATAAGCTACAGCATCTTGGCCAGCGAGCTCTTCTTCTCTTGACACTCTAACACCAATGGTCATTTTAATAATTGTAAAGAGCAAGTAGGTTGTGATAAATGAGAATGCAGCAATGGCTAAGACTCCAATGATTTGTACACCCAATTGAGAAGCACTTCCCGTTGTGAACAGTCCACTTTCTGTAGCGAAAAGTCCAACAGCTATTGTACCCCATAGTCCATTCATGCCATGAACGGCGATGGCTCCAACGGGATCATCTATTTTGATTTTGTCAAAGAAGACGACCGCTACATCAACCAATATACCAGCTATTAGTCCAATGATGATCGCACTATTAGGACCAACAACATTACATCCTGCAGTTATAGCTACCAGTCCAGCTAAGATTCCATTGATAACCATGGTTATATCTACAAGACCATATTTTAACTTCGTATATGTCATTGTTGCCACGCCACCTGCTGCTGAAGCTAAGAAGGTATTGACGGCTACTGTTCCTATTAGTTCCCAGTTTCCGACTGCTGCAAGGGTAGAACCAGGATTAAAACCAAACCAGCCAAACCAAAGTATGAATGCACCTACTGCAGCAAGCGGTAGATTATGTCCTGGTATCGGTATTATCGATCCGTCTTTATTGTACTTACCTAATCGTGGGCCTAAAACCATTGCTGCCGCCAATGCACCAAAACCGCCCATAGCATGTACAGCAGCAGAACCGGCAAAATCGTTAAAACCCATATTGGCCAACCAGCCATTTGGATTCCAAACCCAATTAGCAGCCAGCGGGTAGAGTATAGCACAGAACACGATGACATAGATGATGTAAGCTATCACCCTCATCCGTTCGGCTACCGCACCTGAGACTATAGATATAGCTGCAATGGCAAAGCCCAGCTGTATGAACCAAAACAGTTTATTGCTTACAGTAAGCCCAAGGCCTAGATCTCCGTCCAATATGCCAAAGCCCGAAGCAAAGTATCCATTGGACACACCATATGCTATCCCGAAGCCGATGATGTAAAATGCTAATCCGCCAAATATAATATCGATGAGAACTTTGGCAATGATGCTCATCGCGTTCTTTCCTCTGATAAATCCAGCTTCTAGTAAGGCAAAGCCTCCTTCCATCTGAAATATTAGGGCCGCACATAGTGCGACCCAAACGGTATCAATAGCTTTGATGTTCTCGCCCTGCTGGGCGACGATTTGTGTTAACTCTTCCATGATGTTTTTCGTTACGACTAAAAAGGAAAGTTAAGAAAGTAGGTCTCCTTTGCGCCATAAAGCCCAATCAAGTTGCCAACAGAAAACACTATATAATGTGGATATCGCCTTTAGTTATTCTCTTCGATCCTTATTTACCGTAAGGTTGAAAACATCATCTCTTTGATAATGACCTGAGACGGAAAGATTCATCCGTTCTTTGATCCCAAGCTTAAGATCTAAGTCAACATATATGACTTCTCTTGACCCATATGCAGGTGGTTTTACGATGCTACCGTCAGGACCATATACCGCACAACCGCCACTCATGATGAGCCCTGACTCTGGTATCTTTATCTGATCACTTAGTTTCAACTGACTAGGTAACTCGCTTTCATGCATCACTTGACCTACTGCAATGACGAAACATCGTCCTTCATGGGCATAATGCCTACTTGCCAACTGATGTAACTCCTTAGCAAAAGGCCACAAAGCAATATGTAAGTCTTCTCCTTCATCATGCATAGCCTGTCTGGTAAGTGGCATCCAGTGCTCCCAGCAGATCAAAGATCCTATGCGACCATGTGGGGTTTCCATCACGTTAAGCCCAGCGCCATCACCTAACCCATGCACCAATTTCTCAGTATAGGTAGGCATCAACTTTCTATGATGGTTGATCACTTGACCTGCTGTGTCAAATGTGAATATAGTATTGTAAATGGTTCCGTTGCCTTTGCCGCTTTTGATAGGTTCATTTGCGCCCATTACCATATAGGTGCCAGCTTCTTTGATAGCTTCTTGCAATTGCAACATGATAGACGAACCAACACTCAAGCCTTCTTCAAAGGTCTGTTGCCAAACTTCTTTGACGGGCTCATGATCCCATAGATTGATATCTGAACAAACGTCCAACCATACTGGATACCCAGAGAACCAGTTTTCCCCAAACACTATAAGATCAGCGCCTTCATTGGAGGCTGTCTTGATAAATGAAATGGTCTTTTCTAATGTGGCTTTTGCATTAAGATATACAGGCCCGTCTTGGATAATGGCAATTCTCATTCTTAAAGATATTGAGAATTAGTTAATAAGAAATGCTGTTAAAAGAACTTAATAAGAGTGCATGAAATCCCGTCAGTCAATTCGGTTGTATCTCTATTCTGATTTAAAGTTTAGGGAGATATACTTTTCATTGATGATATCTATCATGTAAGTGTAGTCACCTGTACTTTTATACTCTGATTCGTCAAAATCCTCTGGTATAAGCTTCAAGACTTTATCATTGATCACGACTTGCACGAACTCTCTTTCGTAGATACTCTCAAAAGGAAGGTACTTTGATTGAGCATCCTGATTGAGTGGTCCGAATGACACGTTATTAACAGATACGTCTTGAAAGTCGAACTGACTGTTGTTTTGGATTCTTAATTGTACTCCGTACTCTCCACAGCCGATGAATAATAATAAAATAGCGCTTAAAGCTATCAGCAGTTTGATGTTCATAAAGGATTAAGTTTCTGAAGATTCCCTCTACTTCTTCAGTAAAGAACAAATTAAACTCATAAAAAGTATTTCACCCCAAGAGTTTACCCTTAAATGTAAGTTAGTTATTATACTAATACAGAAGGCATATGCTCTTTTATTGGCTAAAGACTGATTTCACATAACAGCTCTTTAGATGTTGTTGCTGCTTATACACTAAATCTATGGATTACGGACTGTCCACTTGTTACTGATTTCCAATCACTGGTGGGCTTTACGTCAGTATTATTACATTTATTACTCAACAACATAATATGATCTGTCAAAGAGAAAAGTTTAGTTTATCTGATGATGTCACTTATATCAATGGTGCCTATATGTCCCCTATGCTGAAGTCTTCTGAAGAAGCGGGTATCAGAGGCTTGCGTAGGAAGAGGGAGCCTTCCAGTCTTACGACAAATGACTTTTTTGAAGAGGTTGATAAGACAAGACAGCTTTTCACCCAATTGATAGCCGCATCGGAGATTAAGAGATCTGTTGTGATCCCTTCAGCTTCTTATGGTATCGCTAATGTTGCACATAACCTTCCCAGTAATGGGCGAACGAAGATTATCTTATTAGAGGATCAGTTTCCGAGCAACTACTATATCTGGGATCGGATCGCAAAGGAAAGAAACTTAGAAGTGGTCTTTGTGAACAAGCCTAAAGATGAGCGGTCGTGGTCAACAATGATAAGAGAATCTATTGACAACAAAACTTTAGCTGTAGCTATGGCTCCTATACAATGGGGAGATGGCTATCTTTTCGATGTACAATCCATCAGTCATAAAACAAAAGAAGAAGGAGCCCTATTCATCTTAGATGGTACACAGTTTATAGGAGCTCACCCTTACGATCACAGCAAGGTCAATCCTGATGCTCTTATCGTTGCAGCTTACAAATGGATGCTAGGACCATATGCTATAGCAATGGCTTATTTTGGAGAAGCTTTTGACAACGGAAAACCACTTGAAGAAAGTTGGTTAAATAGAGTTAACAGTGATGACTTTCAGTACCTCACTAATTATCAAAACGAATACCGTGATGGTGCTCGAAGGTATGAGATGGGAGAGGCCCCAGATTTTATCAAGTTACCTATGCTTCAAGATTCTATGAGTCAGCTCATTGAGTGGTCTCCTCTGGAGATTCAGAGATATTGCCAATCACTTATTACTCCGATGTTACGAACATTAGAAGGGTGCGGTTACAAGGTCCCTGCATCAGAAAATATGGCTGCTCATTTGTTCGGTATAGGCTTGCCAGATCACCTTGATATGGATACGGTAAAGCGAGAAGTATCGTCATCCAATATCTCGATATCCTATAGAGGAGAGGCTATAAGAATCTCGCCTAATGTTTACAATACCAAACAAAACATAGATTTGCTCACCAATATTTTGGCAAATCTTGTTTGAAAGATTGTTGATACATCAATTATGTATTGTTAAGTATATAATGAGTTAACTGTAAGACAAATGACCAAAAGGCTCAGTTAGAGACTGATTATCCATAAGACTACTACAATTGCACAATCAATTATAAAAGATTTATATAAGACTGGCCATCAAATCGGGTAATTCTGTTCTGAACTCGTTCACAAGTCTAGCTTGTAGATCTTGAAATTACCTGCAATCATTCAAGTAGATATTTCCAGTCCATCCATCTCAATCCTACAAAAATAAGCGTCGATAAATTCTGCTCTTAATACTTAATGAAGGTCATCTGAGGAAGTCAGTTACAACTGATTTTAAGAACTATAATATGCAGATTTCGGCTTCCATTCAACTTCATTTTTGCCAGACGTTGGATGGACTGAGCAGTCAATTGAGCGATCTGATTTACCACACTTTAGTATTAAAAAAAGCTTTCTTAAGTAAAGCGAAAAAGTGAACAAATCGATTAGTTGAGCATTGTAAATTGATAAACTCGGTGGATGTCATAGCCAATCATAAGGAGTAGAATTTTCATACTACGAGCATAAAAGATTCGCTCTAAATGAGACTTTAAATGCTTGGGCAAAATATATGCTCGACGTGTGAATTGTGTCAATGATCAAGTTGGTTGTTTTGCCTACATACAATGTTTACTTAACGTCTATAAAAGAATGTAATGGCAATGCCTATCTATTGAAGTATTATGATCGTTAGGAGGTCGATTCTATAAGGAGGGCTAATAGGATTTAATGCCATTCAGAACTGCTCAAGCAACGAGCAATATGAATTTAGATGACCTGTGAATGTTTGAGTTAGACGGTCGATAGAATGTCGAGGAGCCATTTTTAATGGTGATACTGGACTATGATTGATAGTAGATACTTTATAAGCCTTCATGTCACATTGGCTTCAGATAAGAGATTGCGACCTCATAGCTAGAAGCTCATTTCTTTATGGCATATTAATCGTAGTGGCTCGAAGATCATGGTGCTTTTGCAAGATTAATACAGATTAGTATGTCAAGAGTCAACGAACAATCACTTAAACCTTAAGCCGGTGCTCTTAAACGCCATATTAAGTGATCTTTTCCAGCATCTAATAAGCTGAGTCCATAAGGTAATGAGCTTTTTGCACAAGGTCAGTTTGCTTATATGCCTATATCTAAGATCATAAACCATGATGAATGAGATCTGAGATGAAGTGTCAATAGAAAGTCGACATTTAAATAATTCAGTTTACCATTATTCGATCAATAGCTATTATATGCTTGACTAATCGTATAAACCGGCTTTTCATCATAGATGGTGGTTATATCTGGGGTATATGCCCGATTTTTCGCTTGAGGCTGGGCATATACTTAGTTCGGAGTAGTCTTACATAAGGTCGATCTTGAACTTATAGGATAAGTGCATCAAAAGTAAGCTTTAGCTAAAGGTTAATAGCTGGCCACGGTTTGACCCACTAAGCCCAATTGAACCGACACAAAGCAACTCACTAATTGTCGTCTCAATTATCTAATAAAGAAAAGAAGATTGCGGTAATACAAGCAGCGATATAGTTCATCGCAGCACACATAACTAAGGATTATAACCGAGTCAGATTATATGATCTACACACAAATACCGAAACGCAATCCACCGCTTACAAGCCCTATTCATAAGGCCCCATAATAATAGGTGATTTGAGGCTTAAATGATGAATCATAAGTGTCTATAGCTTGTCAGATTCAGCTGTTTTATGATATTGAATTGGACTGGCAAATAGAGCTGTTTCAAAAAATAGGATCTAACTTTTTATACAGTGGAGTCTTTGATAGTATAGCGAAATATCGAAAGTATATGTGAAGAATTAGATTTACGGTTATCCGTTTAGAGCAGATTTGTTCAATTTTAGTTGACATATCAATTATACAATTCACATTATATAAGCAACTCTCAGTAAGATGGATGACGAATTTAGTCAGTTGAGCACTCATCGAACAAAAGATCTATATAGTTGCACAATCAATTAAGAATTCAAATTATATTATAAAAATCAATGTGTAATACATGATGAAAAAAATAATGCATATCAAGAGAGCTCCTTGTGTCTTGGACATGCCGTTACATGATCGTTAACCATACCTACAGCTTGCATAAAAGCGTAGACGATCGTGCTACCGACGAACTTAAATCCATCCTTTTTCAATTGCTTGCTCAAGGCGTCGCTGATGTCCGTTTTTGCAGGCACATCTGCAAGGGTCTTAAAGCGGTTGATTTTAGGCGCTCCATCGACATAGTCCCATAGGTAGTCGCTGAAGCTCGTTCCGCCCTCTAGAATCTTCAAATAGGCCTGTGCATTGGTCACTGCGGCATTGACCTTGAGCTTGTTTCTGACGATGCCAGCATCTTGCAACAAGGAGTCGATCTTCTTCTGGTTATATCGAGCCACTTTCTCTGGGTCAAACTGATC
>CALIHL010000038.1 GCA_938022935.1 uncultured Saprospiraceae bacterium | reverse complement strand
ACTCTTGTGAAGGCATTGCTCGGTAGATCACCACTAATGTTGGTCCATGACTTACCGTAGTTCGTTGTTTTATAGAGTCCAGGCGTATGATCGTTAAACTTATAGCGGGTCGTTGCGATGTATGCAGTAGCAGGATCATGAGGAGAAACATCAATCGCATTGATCAAGCATTCTTGTAGTCCCTTAGGAGTTACATTAGTCCAAGTGGCACCATTGTCTTTTGTAATTTGTACATAGCCATCATCTGAACCTGTCCAGATCACGCCAGCTTCATGTTGTGATTCTACTACATAGGCCAGTGTGCCATAGTTCTCCGCACCTACCGCTTCATTTGTAAATGGTCCACCGCCATTACCTTGCTTACTATCGTCATTGCGACTTAGATCAGGTGATGCTTCCTCCCAAGTGACCCCATTGTCTCTTGTGCGTAGCAAGAGCTGTGCACCATGATAGAAGGTGTTGGGTTCGTGTTGTGATTTTATAATTGGAGCATTCCAATTATAAAGGTATTTCATGTCACGTGCTTCTCTTCCTAAGTATTGGATAGGAGAGGGCATGACCTTTGTACTGGCTCTTGATTCTATATCCAACAAGTTGATGGTTCCGAGGTAACTGCCGCCCATGACGTATCTTGGGTTGTCAGGATCAAATGCTAAGAAAGCACTCTCTCCTCCTGCAGAAGGGCTCCAACTTTCTGGTCCAATCGAGCGACCACCTACTGATCTACTTGCAATCTTGATAGAAGAGTTGTCTTGTTGTCCTGCATATATGTTGTAAGGAGTCATGTTATCGACTGTAACTCTATAGAATTGTGCCGTAGGCATGTTGTCTTGACGTGACCATGTTTTTCCATAATTGAAACTGATGGCTGCGCCACCGTCATTGGCTATGCAGAGATTCTTAGGATTGTCTGGATGTATCCAGAGATCATGAAAGTCTCCATGCGTACCTGTGAGTCGCTTCCAAGACTTGCCACCATCAATGGATCTAAGCGCAGGGGCACTCAGTACATAGACCGTTTCTTCATCATTAGGATCTGCGAATACTTCTATGTAATACCAAGCTCTTTGTGTTAATCTATTATCACCGCTTACCATTTTCCAATTTGAGCCAGCATCATTACTTACGAACAAACCACCTTTATCCAGATTAGAATCACTTTCTATAAGTGCATATACTTTATTAGAATTAGCTCTACTGACATCGATGGCCATCTTGCCCATCTCTTCGGGTAGACCTTCTTCTATCTTCTTCCAGGTATCACCTGCGTCTGTTGATTTATAAACGCCACTGCCAGGCCCACCACTCTTAACCATCCAAGGAAATCGTTGATGCTCCCACATCGTTGCGTATAGGACGTGAGGATTGTTCATGTCCATCGATAGCTCAGCACAGCCCGTTTTGTTGTCTACAAAAAGTACTTTGTTCCAAGTCTTACCACCATCAATGGATTTGTATATGCCTCGCTCTGGATTAGGTCCATATAGATTACCTTGAGCGGCGACATAGACGATATCTGGATTGGTTGGATGGATCTCGATTCTTGAGATGTGTTGAGTCTTAGTCAGTCCAATGTGTTTCCATGTCTTTCCTGCATCCATGGATTTATAAACACCATCGCCATGATGTGTCATGACACCTCGAGGGGCATGTTCTCCCATACCACAGTACAAGATGTTGGGGTCGCTCTCAGAGACGGAGATAGCGCCGACAGATCCAGTCTTAAAGTAGCCATCAGATATGTTGTGCCACAACTGCCCAGCATCAGTAGTCTTCCAAAGCCCACCGCCCGTAGTGCCCATATAGTAAGTGAGCGGATCACCGATGACTCCTGAAGCCGTTACGGACCGGCCACCTCTGAAAGGGCCAATGTTGCGATATTTTAAAGGACTGAAGTAAGTGTCATCTTGTTTCATCTTTTGAGCAGAAGTAGGTATGCTAAGGGATAAGATTAAGAATAAAGGCAGTATATATTTCATCATTATAAGTTGTCTGTTGTAAATATAGTAATCTGGGTAAGATAGTCTATAAGTGACATGAAGCTCTCTCTGAGCAAAGTGGTATCTTGCATAGATGAGGAGGAAGGTGAGATTTGATGTATATACGAGCTTATACACATCGAGTCATTGTTATATAAAAGGTCGGTTGCTTTATGGCCAGCGGAGTAAAAGAGAGTTCGTTGGGGGATACTTCCTGTCTGTCTATTATACCCTAAGAAGAGCGATGAGTTGGGAGATCAAAAGACAAGACATGGAGTTGAGGATAGGGGAGGATGTGTATCCTCTTCAGACAGATCATGAAGGGTATTTTGAGTTTATAAAACCTATTGATCCATCTATTTTAGAAAGTACAATGATAGAACTTTCGTCAAATATTTCAAATCGTCGATATACTCAGTCATTACAATTAGATGCTTATAATGATGATGTTCCTTTAGGTATTATATCTGACATAGATGATACGATTCTGATGACTAAGGTGAAGTCCTTTTTTAGAATCAAAATGCTCTTTTATACCATTTTTGTCAACCCTTTCAGACGTAAACCTATTGAGAATGCCGCCTTGTTTTATCATAAGAAGTTGGCGTCAATAAAAGGCTATGGTCCGATCATCTATCTGTCCAATAGTCCGTGGAATATGTATCACTACCTAAAAGTCTTTTTAGAATATAATCACTTTCCAAAAGGAGAATTGCAATTGAGAGACTTTGGACGACAGATGCTCAAGAAGAAACCTCCACTTACCCAGCAAAATAAATACGTAGAAATTGAAAAAATCCTTCGTGTTTTTTCAACTACCAAGTTTATACTTGTTGGAGATACTGCAGAAAAAGATTTTGATATATACACTACGATAATGAAAGAACATCCAACTCGTATAGAAGACATCTTTCTTTTGAAAACTGGTAATGTTAAAAATGAATCGCGAATCAAGGATAAGATAAAAGTTGAGGAGATTAAAGGGGTTGCTTTGGTTAATGAGTTTAGTGAGCTAATTGATTAAGTGGGTTGTGACGAGAATCGATCAAATATCTATATAGACATCCCTCAATGATTTTAAAATGACAATGATCTGGCAATTATTCTGTACTCATATTGTACTTGCGTCAATAATATTGTTGCTCTTTCTGAGTTGGCTGTTTTGGCCATGCAAGCATAAGTCAATTAGAAAAGGATTAATAAGAACTTGTGGTATTACATTGCTCGGTAGTATTCTGTTAGCCTTGTATACTTATTGGCCAAGAGCGTACGATAAAAAGTATTTGGATAATACATTGTCAGTAGAATTAGAACAAACTCCAATTAAGCAATTAGCAGATTCTATAGAATTTTATATTGGCATGGCCACTTCTCCAGATTCTCCATACGAAGAGTTAATTGTCACTGAGTTCAATTCTATCGTAGCAGAGAATCACTTTAAACCTGGGCAGCTCTTGGTCGATGCTGCTAATTGGAAATTTGATTTCTCCAAAGCAGACCAATTGATGGATCATGCTGAAGTCAATGGACTTAGAATGAGAGGCCATACACTTATCTGGGGGAAGTTTGCAGGCATGACCTTCCCCAAACAATGGATAGATGTGATTGATGCTGCCGAGGATCCTAAGACAACCATGAAAGGGCTTATCAAAAGATATATCGAAACGGTCATGGGGCATTATCAAGGTCGTGTCATGTCATGGGATGTTGTCAATGAACCTATGGGAGGAGAAGACTTGTTTCCTTCTATTTTTTCTAATAGTATGGGGGAGGAGTATATTGATTATGCATTTCAGATTGCTCGGGAAGTTGACCCAGCATGTTCTCTCTTTCTTAATGAACAAATTATAGACTATCAAGGACCTAAAGGTCAAGCGTTTTTGGGTTTGCTTAAGCGTCTACTAGATCGTGGTGTGCCGATTGACGGAGTTGGCTTACAATGTCATCATCTCAATGATATTCATGATATCGATGCGCTTAAGGGCTATATACGCAGTATTGGAGCGATGGGATTAAATGTTGAGATCACAGAGCTGGATGTTCGACTATTATTGTTTAGAGGAAAAGAGGATCCTTATCAGGCACAAGGAGATCAATTTAGAAATGTTGTCAAAGTATGTTTAGATGATCCAGCTTGCAAAGGCGTAACTCTGTGGGGAGTTTCGGATGGAGCAAACTGGATGGATGCAGTTCCTCCGTTTCAATGGAAGAGCCCCAATGCTCCTAACATTTGGGATGAAGATATGCGTAAGAAGCCTGGGTATGTAGGGATATGGAAAGCACTGCACGATGCGCAAGCTCAATAAATGTGTCGTAATAAATAGAACTCATACTCCTTGTTTTGTCAACTCGATTATTCAACCTTCTTTTGTGTTACAATAAGCGAATATGAGTCACCCATCCGAGATAGAAATCAGTGGTTTTAAGCATGTCATCTATACTGGCGACCAATACCCAGAGCAAGAGCTCGTCCCTCGAAGCCAAGCCTACTATGAGTGGTTAGACAAAAGACGTTCGGTTAGAGAGTTTACTGACCAACCAGTTCCTAAAGAAGTAATAGACAATCTCATCCTTTCTGCGGGTACGGCTCCGTCAGGAGCGCATAAGCAGCCATGGACCTTTTGTGCTATATCCAACCCAGCAATTAAAAGTAAGATCAGAGTCGCTGCAGAAGCTGAAGAAAAGGAGAGCTATGAATCCCGGATGAGCGAACGGTGGAAAGAAGACCTGAAGCCTATGGGCACAGATATGAATAAGCCTTTCTTAGAGATAGCGCCTTGGCTCATCATCGTATTCAAGAAGGTCTATGAGCTGGATGATGAAGGTAAGAAGCACAACAACTACTATGTCAACGAATCAGTAGGCATCGCCTGTGGCATGCTGATATCGGCTATACACAACGCTGGATTAGTGACCCTGACACATACGCCAAGCCCGATGAACTTCCTCGCTAAGATCTTAGACAGACCAGTTAATGAGAGAGCTTACCTTTTGCTCCCAGTGGGCTATCCTGAAGTGCCAGCATACGTGCCGGATATCGAGCGTAAGGGGCTTGGAGAGATTGGGGTATTTTATGAATGAGTAATGTTTGTAATCGAAGTAACCACTAATGATGGTAAGATCTATGGTCAGCCTACAGGTTAGCCTAAGTCAGAATTATTTGCAGAAGCAGAGGATAAGCTCTTTCTAAAAGTAGTGGAGGCCAGTACAGTCTTCACGAGAGGAGCGGATGGAGTAGTAACGGGTATGACTCTTTTTCAAGTTGGCAGAGAGATGCCTGGCAAGAAGATAGAATAGTAGATTGTAACATTGCTATAATGTTCAATTAAAACAACTGTGTAATTGAACATTAAATCACCTCTTCCATAGCCACAACACCAAGCTCGGCAAGGTTTTGGTTGCGTGCTTTTTCTAATCTCTTAAACCTCTTTTGAAACTGTCCCATCGCATAAGCGTTGAACTCATCCAAATTTAAGCCGAAAGGCAGGACGTCATACAAGTCGTAAGATTCTTGGATCAATCTCATCGACGGTGCCATCATCAGATTCATCTGATCTTGAACAGCATCCCAGACTTCATCGCCGTTTTCTGCGACAAGGCGTGAGATAAGATAGATGCCGTAAGCGATGTGTCGAGATTCATCTTGCTTGAGTTTACCAACAAACTTGAGTAGTCCAGGCATGATGTTATTGGCCTCGATCATTTTATACAGTGAGTAGTAGCCAGTCTCAGCCAATACTCCTTCGACGATCATATTGTAAGTTACAGATGCCCGTACCATATTGACAGCATTTGGATCTGTCTTTAGTTTGTTGAGTGCCTCTGGGAGATGCTTGTAGAATATCTCTTGGTAGGCCGGCAGCAACCAATGATGAAGATCTTCTCTTGAAGATCCAAGGACTGCGTCGATATATAGATTGAAGCCATCAACATGTTTGGCCTCTTCCCATAGAAAAGTCGTCAAGAACATCTCTTCTTCAAGTCTTCCTTCTTGTGCGATGGCCATGATCAGAGGAAGCAAATCCAGTGTAACCGCTTCTTCACCTGCTTGAAACTGAGATATCGTGCGGATCATGTACTCCTTTTCTAAGTCATTGAGCGATTGCCAATCCTTCGCATCTTGACTGAAGTCTATATCAGCGGGATTCCAGATGCCGTATTTCTTGGCCTTCTCCCATAGCTTCATTGGAAAAGAATCCCGATCTAATCGTCTCTCGCTTGTCGTCTGAAATGAAGTGCGCATATCTTATTTTTTCCTGTCCATCAAGTTACAAGAAAAAAGCAGTCTCGCATTTCTATTAATTGGCCGCTTTTGCCAAATGTTGTAATCGAGATAATCCATGCCTAAGTTAACAACTGATCACATTGATATCATACTTGAACTTTTCTTCTTGCCCAGCTTAACTTGTACACCTAGCATGGTGTATCGAGCACGGGTATTAAATCGAGTATCATAAAGCGCATTGAGTCCGCCTGATCTTTCTATACCTCTGTTTTGATTGAGTATGTCATTGATGGAAAGCGTGATGGCAACCTTTCCTTCATTGAAGGACTTCCTGATGGAAGCATTCCAAAGTGAGAAGTTTTGAGACTCGGAGAAGAAGGCGTCGCTATATGTTCGATAATCAAACTTGCTGGATATCGTGAGACTCTCGCCTAATGAAAGTATACCATCTATAAAGAGAGAGTAATTGAAAAAACTCTGATCAAATTCTTTATTAATATCATACTTTCTCTTATTGAAGTTAAGGTCCACGCCAGTTGCTATATCTATTACCTCGGTCTTTTTGTTACTCAGCTGTAAGTTGATATTCATGTTGCTCTCATTGACCTTACTGATCTGGTTGTTGAGTGATGAGTTATACTTAGACCAAGTGAGACTCGACCTTACGTTGAATTTTAATTTCAATGGCCTTATCTGAGCAGAGTAGGATGCATATCCTCTGATACTTGAAAAGAGATCTGTGTTGATTGGCTTCACCGTTTTTATAAAGTTTTCATCTATATCAATCGTATTGATGACTCTATCCTTGGTGACATTATAATAAATGTTAGCAAAGAAGTTTTTAAAGTTGAACTGATCAATCGCTCTATAATTTAATCCAACACTATGAGTGAAAGATGGCGATAATGAAGGGTTGCCCTCTATTAAAATATTGGGATTAGAGTTGTCTGGCAGTGGTGCTAGTTGATTTAGCGTCGGAAGTGTGATGTTGGTCCAGTAGTTGAGTTCGATATTTGCGTCACGAGGGAGATCGTAATCATAGCTAAAGCTAGGTAATAAGAAGAATGATGAATTTCTTAATTCATCAACTGGAGTCGCCGCTTCGTTTTTTATAGATCCTTTGATCACTGATGATTGTACACCTAATCCAATATTGAGTTTAGTTTTCTTCGTATTCCTTTTTATGCCGATTCTTCCTTTATGGATAAAATTGCTCTTATTGTATGAACTACTAAGTCCTGTGTTTAGAATATTTTCTTCATTTTCTATATCATAGAAAGCCTTCTCAGGAGCTTCTTTCTCATATTCATAACTATAACTCCCACTTAGATATAGAGCCTTGCCTATTGGTTCAGTATATGTGCTTTCATAACGGAGGTTGTCACGAGTGTAGTCATATGCTTGTTCTTGATTTACTAAGAATGACAAGAGACCATTTTCTTGACTATTGGATACATTATTGGTCTGATCTAAGATGCCATATTGGTATTTGGCGGTATTAATCCAGTTGCGACCTTTCTTCTTATATTTTTTTCTCAATGTCAGACTTCCTTCAAGGCCCTTTTGAAGATTATTCGATTGGTAGTCAGATGATGTGATACCTGAGGTCATATTAAGTTGTCTAAAGGTTGTCTGACTCAGATTGCTGTTGTCATTGAACACTGTTGACAATGTGTTCTTCCATATATACTGAGTGAAAGGGTTGGGCTTGTAGTCAAGTTTTACATTAAGCCTTTGGGTTTGATTTGCTCTATTAGATGTAGTGGTATCCAAGGTTGTGAAGTTGCCACTCTCGGTAAATTGATTGCTTAGCGTTCGTTGCCGCAGGTTTTGATCTGTATTGATGTAGAAGTAGTAACTACTCAGTTTTAGCCTGCTCGATAGGTCATAGTTAAAGTTAAGACCAGTTGAGATATTGTCTGTGATACCTTGTGGAGTAGATCCTCCTCCAAATTCTCCAAAGTTAATATTACTATTAGAGCCTGAGATGGCATTGGCCAAGCCGCCCATAAAGCTGATGTATTCGTTAAATGAAAAAGCTTGTTTGTTGATGTTGTTAGCACCAAGGATAATAGCCGCTTGCATTTTTGGTGAGAAGCGATTGTAGTTGATCTTTCCTTCATAAGTGGATTCAGTACCACCAGCAAGATTTGCATTTCCAAATCCTCCTTTCTTGTATTCTTCTTTCAGTTTGAGGTTGATTGTCTTTTCTTCATTGCCGTCATCAACTCCTGTGAATTCTGCTATCTCCGACTTTTTGTCAAATACTTGAACCTTATCCACTGCTTCCGCTTCTAAATTTTTAGTCGCAATTTTTGGGTCATTACCAAAGAATTCTTTTCCATCAACCAGAACATTTTCTACATCTTCTCCCATCGCTTTTATAGATCCATCTCTTTGTACTTCTACACCAGGAAGCTTCTTGAGAAGATCTTCTACAGTAGCGCCTGGCTTCACTTTGAAAGCTGCTGCATTGTAGCTGATCGTATCACCGAGGATGCCCATGGGTATGTGCTCTGCCTTAACAGTTACTTCTTGTAGTATCTCTGATATTGGTTCAAGATCGTAAGTGCCGATATTTTCTTTTTTCTTACTACCTTCTATATTGATCGAAGCATACAGTGTTTTATAAGAGACAAAACTCACTTGGAGTACATATTCTCCAGGATCAACATCTTCCATTGTAAAGACGCCCTCGTTATCTGAGATACCAAATGACATCATTGAAGAATCTATGGGCTCTAAAAGTACAACCGTGGCTCCAACAAGAATTTCTTGATTTTCATCAAATATAGTGCCTTGAACAAGGGTTTGAGATTGAAGGGTCTGACCAATAAATAGGTAGATTAGAAAGATGAATAGGAGTCTCATGATAAGTTGAATAAGGTGTTGTGAAATAAATGTCTGCTGAGATAGAGATTATATATAGCGCATTTGACGAAGGCCAATAAGCCTTGGCTATTGTCAGTTTCCTGTGGCTTTTATCTGTACTTTTTGTTCTAAAGCGTTGTAGTAAAATACTTTTCCTTTCATATCATTAACGCCGTAAATGCCAACTATACCTAATGGTTCTAATTCTGACATATTGCCATTTTCCATATTTAAAGTGATCGTTTCATTTGATGATTTGACATTTAGATATTTACTTGGAAATTCTGTTTTAAGAAAAGTTACATTGGCGTCTTTCAAATTTTTTGGAAATAAGTCTAAGTCTATTTTTGAAATCGGGGTTCCCGTATCAAATAATAGACTAAAGGTTTCATTTTCATTCGAATGAAAGTTCCCGATTAGATAACCGTATTCAGTATTCACAGGAAAGGTGAACTCAATATCTTCAGCCGTAGGCTCTAAAAACTCGATCCTTTTGGAAATAAAATCTAATTTGAAGTTTTTAGACTTGAAGTACCCAAAACCAATAACTACCTGGAAGTCGGTGCCCACTTGCTGACTAACAGCCTCTATTTCATTTTTGGCTGAGTAAAAAGTAATATTCTCTTCATTTGTACAACCCACTTTTAACTGTTCTAAAGTCCCTTTTTCAAGAGCAAATTGATTTCCATTGATATCAGACATGACGATATCCGATTTTTCAGTGCGTAGATCTAATTCATTAATAAGCTTAGTAGAAATCTGAAACTCAGCAAAATCTCCAAAGTCTATTAAAGCCGTGTATTTTTTATTCTTGATTTCAACCTTAGTAAAAAGTAAATTATACTCAGAAATTTCAAAATTAATTTGCTTAAGCTCAGCAGCGCCTGGTTTGTTAGTAAAGCTATTTAGTGAAGAAAGCAAAATTGAAATAGCGTATATGTGGATGTGTAGCAACATATTTTTCTTGATTATGAGTAGACCATAGTGCATGGATCAAAAAGATAATTTTAATAGATTTTCGCCACCTTTAGGCATAAGGTGTCTGTTTTTAGATTTGCCTAATGATAAGTCTGAATTAAAAGGTGATAAAAGATTGCCTGCTTACTTTTTAGGGCATCGCAGACAATCTCAAAAGGCTTTCACTACTTTTTGAAGTTCGGATAATGTAATAGTGAAGGAAGCGTTGATTATACCTGCATAGGAGTTGAAAGTCTTACCCTCTGATTATGATGGACGACCCTCTTCCACCATGCATCTCTGCCATTTCTTTCATTTTCTCCGCTATGATCTTTTCATACTCTTCACTCGTGACTTTCTGGCCTTTGGTAGGCTTTTGAAGTACCTCTTCTCCTGGCGCTTCCAATGAAACTTCGGTTGCTTTGATTTCAGTTTTGCCATCATCTATAGAGACCATAAGTACTGCACCTGGGAGTTGATTGAAACTTCTTGGGCCGATAGGCGCTGGGATCTCAGATGTAAACCATGCTACTATAGATCTTTCAGTTGGCTCTTCTTCTGTGCCGTGCATTGGATCGACGATTTGTACAGCTGTAGCCTTTTGACATACATAGCCCAGGTACTTGATTTTCTCAGTGGTGAGTTTCCATTTTAATTTTTCTAATTTCTCTTCAATGAGAAATTCTTTACTCATAAAGGTGGTCTGATTGATTATAGTTTTATTCTTTATGTCAGTATAAAGAATCTCTTCACTACTGGATTGACCGATGACCATCTGGAAGGACCCATCGTCTGATTCCATTTCTATATCTTCTGTCACATTGTCTGCAGCATCTTTGTAGACTGTGACCATATCGTCAAAGTATAGGTCTTTGTTTGTATCCATAGAGGTTGGCATCATATCGCCGAGGTCGATTCCTTCTATGCCTGCAAATTCGATTTTTGTGGTTACGGCATACTTGATCAAACCAGAGTTCTGAGCCAGTAGGCCAGAAGTGAGGATCAGTGAGAGTAGAAGTGTATAGAAAGTCTTCATGATAAATTTTGTTTTATTGAATGATGATTCAAATGTAAATTGAAATGAAGCGCAACTGAGTTAATCAACCTTTATGTAAGGTTAATTAAGGTTAATACGATGAAATACTTGATCAGATCGAGTCATTAAGCAATGACAAGTAAAGTTGCTAACAAGTCAAGCTGCGTTACAGTGATAATAGCAAGGATGATATTGTAGAGTGCTTTTATATAGCCCTATCAAGCAAAAAATCAAACTTTAGGACATTGCTATACCATTTTTTCTGGCTTGTAGTTTTGATAATTATAGCATTATTTTGACCACCTTTGTAGCCATTAAGAGGGCTAAGGGTCTATGGGAGATACAAGGGAAATGCAAACTCATATGATTCATTATCGAATTATTACAAAATAGATTAGTGGAGCTGACAAATGACTGGTCGATCAAAGTTGATCAACTTTTAAAGTCTTTTGATATTAATGGTTCTGTAAAAGATCATAAGCCAATTTTAACAGGACTAATACAGAATACCTACGAAGTAACTACTGATGATAGTGGAGAAAGGAAGCCCTATATTTTACAGAAGGTAAATACTAGAGTTTTTAAGAACCCTCATGAAGTCATGTCCAATATTAAAGTTGTAGGTGAGCATTTGGAGCAATCGGGATATGATAAGTTGATTTTAAAAGCTATACCCGTTAGGAATGATTCGAGCACTTTACTTCATTTTGAAGATGAGTACTGGCGCCTCTATCCTAAATATGAGAATGCAGTAAGCGTTAAGAAGCCAGAGGATGAAAACATGGCCTTTGAAGCTGCTTATACTTTTGGAGAGTATTCAAAGTATTTAGCCGATTTAGATGCTAATCTTCTATATGAGACTATTCCTGACTTTCACAATACGCCATTAAGGCTAACCCATCTTAAAAGGTCAATTGTCGGCGCTAAAGATATACGTCTGAAGGAGGCTAAAAGTGTCTTAAATGATATCCCAAAATTTGAGGCTTTACTGACCTACTATGCAGAGATGCAAAACCAACTGCGTCCCGTACATTATGATACGAAGATCAGCAATGTCCTGTTGGATCCTGAGACATATAAAGGTGTGTGCGTTATAGATCTGGATACTTTGATGCCCGGTATGCTGGCATATGACTACGGTGATATGGTCAGAACAATGGCAGCTTCATTTGATGAAGAGCATGTTGATATTTCTGATGTTAGAATCATACCCCTATTTCTCCATGCGATACAGAATGGTTTTTTAGATGGTCTTGATGACTCTATAGTTGAGTCTGAGCGGGAGTCATTGAATTATGGCGCAGCCCTCCTTGTTTTTGAACAAGCGGTTAGGTTTTTGAACGATTACCTACAGAATGATATTTATTATCCCATTAGCTATGAAAATCAAAATTTAAGAAGAGCAGAGAATCAGATGATGCTTTTAAAAGATTTCATAGACCTTGTTATCCCTGATTTATAAAATACAGGTTAATCAACCTATATCTAAAGTTAATTAAGGTTAATAGAGCGAGATGGCACCATAACAGGCCATATATTTGTTGCAATGATGAACAATCCAAAAGTTTTAAATGTACTGGCTGGGTTGAGCATATTGCTCTTGCTATCTTTCTTGACTTATTGGAATATCCAAAACTATAACCGCACAAAGGCTGAACTACACCAAGATCTTAACGATCAGATGGATTTGGCTTCCGCCGAATATCAAGATTCAGTCATCCAAGAGATATTTCAGATTATTGAGATTGACTCAATTGCTTTTCCTCGTCATGATGAGCCTCCACCTCTTGACATGCAAGTGAGTATTGAGACCTTTAGTTCTTTTAGTAATGATAGAGAGCTTCATACGGGCACAATTGATAAGCACGGGATGAAGATGCAATCTCATGAGATAATAGGACCAGCTGTCGAACCTGATACGTCACTTGTTGTGATGTATGACCAAGAAAGAGATAGAAAGGTGATTGTGTGGAATACTGATGTCACTTCTGGTTCAATGAAATTAGAATATCGTTCTGATTCAATAAAAGGTATAGATATTAATGATCACTTTGGATCAGATACCTTGATTGTGCATAGTGAGTTTGAGACTTTGGATAGTGTTAGCATCCCTAAACTTTATATAAAGATTGACTCTATATATACTAACCGATTGAAAACTGCACAATTGGATATACATCACGAGATGAAAATATTTGACAGATCAGATGATTCAATTAAAGTGCCGCTTCTCTCGGTTGCTTTTAAGTATGGTAACTTTTTAGATGGTGGTCGCCCGTACGCTATATTTCCTTTTTACAAACAGTTTGTTTTTAAAAAGATATGGCCATCGATATTGTTAAGCCTGGTTCTATTCTCAGTGGTAGCTCTATCTTTTTTGCTTATCCTAAGGAGTTGGTTGGCGCAGATGAGATTGACTAAAGTGAAGAATGAGTTTATCTCTAACATGACACATGAACTCAAAACTCCGATATCTACTGTAGGCGTTGCCTTAGAAGCATTGGAGTCTTATGGTGCGATAGACGATCCCAAGAAACGAAAGGAATACCTGGATATTTCTAAACACGAACTGGACAGATTAAAGATCTTAGTTGATAAGGTTTTAAAGATGTCAACATTAGAAAAAGGCATAGAAGCTTTGAATATTGTAGACGTTGACCTTAGTGAGTTGACCGCTCAGATGATGCACTCGATGAGTCTTCATTTTGAAAAGAATGAGGCCGAAGTAGATTATAAAGAAGAAGGAACTGACTTTATAGTGAAAGGAGACAAAGTGCATCTTGTTAACGTACTTTATAATCTCATAGACAACGCTATAAAGTATTCTGGTGATCAACCTATGGTTGAGTTGAAACTATCATCGGATCGCGACAATGTCAAGATAAGTGTTAGCGACAATGGGCCTGGCATACCTAAAGAGTATATTTCTAAGATCTTCGATCGCCTCTTTAGAGTGCCAACTAATGATCTGCACAATGTTAAGGGACATGGCCTTGGCCTTCACTATGTGAAAACTGTAGTAGAAAGACATGGAGGATCTGTTAGGGCCAATAGTACAGTTGGAGAGGGTACTTCATTTGTAATAACCATACCAAAAAAGAATGCTTAGTATATTCTACGTGGAGGACGAGCCCTTTTTGGCTAAGATTGTAAAAGAGACCTTAGAGACGAATGGATATAAGGTGACACTTGTATCAGATGGAGGTGCTGCAGAAGAGATATACTCGTCTGATACCTTTCATGTCTGCATCTTGGATATTATGCTGCCTAATAAGAGCGGCTACGAGATAGCAAAGTCTATAAGGAAGAGAGATGCTACTATACCCATACTTTTTCTTACTGCTAAGGATCAAACTTCAGACTTGTTGAAAGGCTTTGAAGTCGGAGGTAACGATTATATCCGAAAGCCCTTTAGTATGGAAGAGTTGATGGTGCGGATCCAAAATCTTGTAAAGATGGTAGAGTTACAACCTACGGACATGTCATCTGGAGAGATATACATAGGTAAACAATTTTCCTTTTATCCCAGTCGACTATCCTTGGATCACAATGGTGTGTCTAAGACGCTTTCGCATCGGGAGAGTCAGATCTTACAATTGATGTGTGCTAACATCAACCAAGTCACAGAGCGCAAGGATATCTTAATAGGGGTCTGGGGAGACGATAGCTTTTATAACTCTCGTAACCTTGATGTGTATATCACTAAGTTGCGTGGCTACTTTAAAGCGGACCCTAAGATCAAGATAACAACATTGAAAGGTGTCGGCTATCAGTTTGTCGTAAGCGAATAGAGGACGCCATTGTTTTGCGTACCTTCGCTTCAAGAAAAGTAGAAGTGCCAGACGACAAACTTAGAGTAGCAGTCATAGGAGGTGGAGCAGCAGGTTTTTTCGCAGCACTTAGCGTGAAAGAACATCATCCAAACCATGAAGTAACGCTTTACGAAAAGACGAGCAAGGTGCTTTCTAAAGTCAAAATATCTGGAGGCGGCAGATGCAATGTCACCAATGGCTCTGCATCCATATCAGAACTCTCTAAAGCCTATCCCCGTGGATCAAAGTTGATGAAGAAAGGACTTA
>CALIHL010000037.1 GCA_938022935.1 uncultured Saprospiraceae bacterium | reverse complement strand
TCCTCCTGAGTTAATCAAGCTGATGGCTTTGTTCTCAGAGTCTTTATCTAATATGGCGGAGAGCACAAAATTGCCTGTTTCCAGTCTGATGATGTCTCCGGCTTGTTGAACAAAAAAATCTTCATTAGTGACTGTATCGCCATAGAAGAATGAGATAGAACGATCTATTGTACCCTTCTTGTCAAAGAAGACGAGATTAAGATTCTCTCTTTCATCTTGCTGATTGATCTCTACGCCAATGGTCGCATATCCTTCTCCAACGGTCTCCATAGCCGAAGTGATGACGTCCGTACGTTGTAACGGGTATCTTCTTTCGAACTGCTCTTGAGCCAAAGCTGAGTGCCCAGCAACAAGAAATGTTATTAATAGAATAAGGTGGTATATCTTCTTCATGCTAATGATAGTGTCCTACAAATGTAATATCCTCACGAGTATATAGCACTAACGTATATTATATAAGATAAAGCATCTTCACAGGCAAAAAATATGGAAATCAGGCGATTTCTATTTTATCCCACTTATTGAGGAAGCTCGGATCGTATTCTGCGCCGATGCCTGGTGCATCTGATACTGTTACAGACCAGTCATCATGATAGGTCAGTCCTCCAATAATGGGGTCTTCAGATTGCATCAGTGGCGAGTCAAGATCGTGATGTATGATATGATCCCACGCCATCGAATAATGTACCAATGCAGATATCCCAAGTCTGGTCTCTGAGAAGCAGCCGACCTGGCACTCTACACCTGCGGATTCTGCTACAGCAGCGATCTTCATGGCTTGATGGATGCCACTTGATTTACCTAGTTTAATATTGACTTGCTCGATGCATCCTTTATGAAGCATATTGTAAGCGTCTTCTGGGCTAAAGACTGATTCGTCGCCCATGATGGGTATAGGAGATAACTCCTTGATAGCTTTTAGTTCTTCATGATTACCGCTGTATATCGGTGCTTCGCAATGAGATATGTCCAGGGATGCCATCGCAGTTAGGGCTGATACTGCTCCTTCGTAATCCCAACCTTGATTAGCATCTAGACACAAAGGATAGCCATCGCCGACCGCCTTTCTGATCGCAGTTACTCGCTCGACATCATTGGCGCTATTGGAGTCGCCTAGTTTAATCTTCTGCACTGGAAATCCTGCTTTTTTATACTCAAGAGACTTAGCCACCATCTTGTCTAAGTCCATTAGGCTGATCGTCATATCAGTATATATTTTTTTACTTCGATCCCCATTGAGATAACGATATAGCGGTTGCTCTACAAGCTTGGCGTTGAGATCATGTATGGCCATGTCGAATGCTGCTTTTATGGAAGCATGTTCAGGCATTATATCTTTCATGATCTTGTTGATCCTCATGATGTGAGTAGCATCTTTTCCTATTAAGGCTTTCGCCAAATGTTGCCCAGATGCTACAGATCCTTCTTGACTCTCGGTGTGTATTGTTCGATAAGGACAACATTCTCCAGTACCAAAGATACCGTTGTCGGCATAAACCTTGACGACTGTGATCTTGGCATGTGTCATAGGACCGATCGAGATAATGAATGGCTCATTAAGCTCTATCTGCAATGGAATAATCTCAACCTTTGTAATATTGCAATTCATAAACTTCAGCTATGTCAAGTCGTAAGTTAATATATCATGTTGCAATATCCATAGATGGATTTATAGCAGCAGGTGACGACAGTATTGATTTATTTCCCTCTGAGGGAGATCATATACCTGATTATGTAGAATCACTTACCAAGTACGACACTTCGATCTTGGGACGAAGGACATACGAGTTTGGTTATAAGTATGGGATGAAGCCAGGGGATAATCCATATCCACATATGAACACTTTTGTCTATAGTAGCAAGTTGAGATTTGAAAAGCACGACGCTAATCTCAAGGTCATCCGTGCTAACCTAGTACAACATGTCAGGCTTCTGAAACGAAAGCCCGGATCTTCGATCTACCTATGTGGAGGAGGTGTTATGGCCTCTTATCTGATGGATCAAGGACTGATAGATGAGATACATCTGAAGACTTGTCCTATTGTGATGGGTAGTGGTATACCTATGTTCAACGGACTACTGGAGGGTGTGAAGTTAGAGAGACTGCGTGTGAAATCTTATGATAACGGTGTGATCTTATTACACTATAAAGTCATGAAATAAAGGATCGGCGTATTACATAATATCTAAAGACATAGTTTACTTTATAAGATAACCGAGATGGGTTATTGATTGAAGTTTTAATTACTTCAGTGTGGAACTTATCACTGGGTTTTCCTCATTATATAAATGTCTAATGACATTTTTTTCAATATTAAAACATCAAAACACACATGGGTTTATTTTCTTTTATCAAAGGTGCCGGTAAAAAGATTTTCGGTAACAAAGAAACAGCTCCAGCCTTATCTGCAGAGCAATCAAAAATTCAAGCATTGAATAATGCTGTTGCCGCATTGGGCATTCCTGTTAATGGCTTAAACATTGATCTTGCCGAGCAAGTTATAGTAGAAGGTAGGACAGGGACTAACGCAGACAGAGAAAAGATTATCCTTGCTCTTGGTAATGTAGAGGGGATCGGCGCAGTAGCTGATAACATCACAGTACTTAACCCTGAGCCAGAGTCAATCTTTCACGAAGTTAAGAGCGGTGACTCTCTTTCTAAGATTGCTAAAGAAGTTTACGGTGATCCGATGAAGTACAACGCTATATTTGAAGCGAACAAGCCTATGCTTTCGCACCCGGATAAGATCTATCCAGGACAAATACTCCGAATACCAGCGCTCTAAGCGTCTTTGTATAAATAACAAAAGAGGGATCGTCGTTGAGATATACGCGGTCCCTCTTTTTGTTTCAATTCTACTAAGGGGTTAACCTCTAGTGCTAATACCTAGACGATAACCTATATTAGCCGTTCATTGCAGCGTACCATTTCATAAGCACGCGTTACATATTATGAGACCAATCTATTGTTTAGTGTTTTTTGTTGCTTTTATAGCATGTAAACCATCAGGTCCGCCACTTAAGCCTCTCGACTTACTATCGGAAGGTCTACCCTTAAAGATTGATGCTCCAGAAGATGTGGAGGTCTCATCAAGTGATCTTGGTATCATGAAGGATGTGACCATAAAGAATGAAGCTGGTTATTCGATTCAGATATTTGAGTCAGAAGCCAATCAGCTGGATGTAGCAAAAGTCATCAGTAGATTAAAGGGCGAGATCGAAGGGTCAAAGTACTTCTCCAAGATCATCAGCGAGGATGAAGCTGGATTTTTATTTGAGAAGAAAGTAGATGAAAATTATATCAACTATGATTTTCGTCATGTAAAGATCAGAGGCGATAAGCAGTATGTCATTCAAGCGGGCATGTCAAGCAAGCATACGCTTGATCAGGTAAAGTCCATGTACAAGTCTGTCCAATAGATATCCGTGGCACGTCGCAGATCATATAAAGAAAGGTCAAAAATCTGGCCTTGGGTTAGCTTTGTAGTATTTGGCCTAATTGTAGCCCTCTTAGGATACTCAGTATTTACAAAACAATCTCCAGTTAAAGTGTTGAAGACGATGTTTGCTTCAGACCTGGCTTCTGATGATATCAGACGACTGACAAAGACAGAACTGGTAGCTTTAGTTGAAGAGAAAGAAGCTACTCTTGTCGCACTCAATGAAGAACTCGATCAATGTAAAACTGGTGATGGCTTTCAAAAGGGCATCATCAATACTTCATCCGCTACTCTTAATATGCGATCAGAAGCTTCCTTAGAAAGCGAGATCGTAATTAGAATCCCTACAGGCAGCAAAGTAAGTATCTTATATTTTGACGAGAGACAGTTGTTTCTCGATGGTGCGATGGGCCAATGGTGCCGCATCAAGTACGCAGACCAAGAAGGCTGGGTATGGGGCAACTATTTGGATAAGCTGTAGTGAACTACAAGTTCGTTTATAGAGATGTAAGCTCTCTTTGTCGATTCTAATCTCTTAACTGTACATTAGTTATTACCTTGATTTTCAAGGTAATAATTCCAATATGGACTCTATCGTTTACAGCACAACTGGACTCATCCATCTGATATTTTCAATCTTTGCTATGATCTTGGGAGCAATGGTCATCTTTAGTAAAAAAGGGACAGATAGACATAAGAAGATAGGTTACGGTTACACCTTATCGATGGTCGTATGCATAACAACCGCATTTATGATTTATCGATTGTTTGATGGCTGGGGGATGTTTCATTACATGGCAGTAGTCTCAGCTTTTTCTTTGATACTTGGGGTCATTCCAGCGATACTACGTCGTCCAGAGAAGCATTGGATTGGCTTACACTATGGAATTTATGTATTGGTCAGTAGTTGGACTATATGCAGCTTTTATATCTGAGACGATTACAAGGACGAGGATAACAGATATGTCCACATTCAGCGTGATCCTATTTATCTATTTCGGTTTGTGCTCTTATGTTTTTCAAAAGCAAGTTCATGTCTGGAAGGATACTTTCACGCTTTCAGAAGTCAACTAGTCTATGCGTTAGCTTTTAGAATGTTATAGATAACAGCCTGTGCGGTATAAAGTCTATTTTCTGCTAATTGATATATCGCAGAGTGATCACTATCTATAGCATCATCTGCTATGACAACATTTCTCCTGACCGGGAGACAGTGTAGGAGTTTAGCGTTATTGGTCCGAGATAGTTTGTCTGCAGTAATCATCCAGTTTGCATCTTGAGAAACCACTTGTCCATAATTAGAAAGTGGTGACCAGTTTTTTACGTAGATGATATCCGCTTCTGCAAATGCTTTTTCTTGATCATATTCTACTTGATGTCCTTGCATAAAGGATTCGTCAAGTTCATATCCTTGTGGATAAGTCACGGTTACTTGATGGCCAGCAGCATGCATCCATTCTAAAAACGAATTAGATACGGCCTGAGGGAGTGCTTTGGGGTGAGGCGCCCATGACAAAACAATCTTAGGTTTTTCTATTTTACAATGTTCTCTCATGGTCAGTAGATCAGCAAATGACTGTAGAGGATGTCTGATAGCTGATTCGAGATTGATGATCGGCTTCGTACTATACTTGATAAAACTTCGGATCACCTGATCGCGATAGTCTTCTTTCTTGTCCTTTAATGATGGAAATGAACGAATAGCTATGATATCAGCATAACTGCAGATAACATTAGCAGCTTCCTTGATATGTTCTGCTTTGTCCTTATTCATTGTGACACCATCTTCAAACTCCCATGCCCAGCTATCTTTCATGTCCATGCTGATCACTTGCATGCCCAAGTTCATGGCAGCCTTCTGAGTGCTGAGTTTAGTACGTAAGCTGGGATTGAAAAAAAGTAACACTATTAGCTTTCCATTGCCTAGCGCTTGATGCTTTAATGGGTGCGCTTTCATGGCTTGAGCTGTTATAATCAACTCATCAAGATTAGATACATCTTGTACAGAGTAAAAATTGTTCATGCCTATATTGATTTAAGTCCTGCAGACAGTTTTTCTAAAAATTGATCTACATGTCCTTGATTAATATTAAGAGGCGGAAGGAGTCTGAGTAGATTAGGATTTGTCGAACTACCAGTAAATAGTTGGTGCTTAAAAATCAGATCTTTTCGTAAGCTTTTGATTGCAAATTCTAACTCTAAACCCATCATCAATCCAGCACCTTTGACATTAGTCACATAGGGTAGTTGAGCAAGTGCGCTTTTGAGTTGTGCTCCTAGAGTCTTTGCATTGTGTACAAGGTTTTCTTCTCGTATCACTTCAAGAACAGCGATGCTAGCGGCACATGCCAAGTGATTGCCTCCATAAGTGGTCCCAAGTCTTGATTTTACGGCAGGCATCTTGATGGGGTCTATAAGGACGCCACTTACAGGGAAGCCATTGCCCATACCTTTTGCTGTTGTAATGATGTCAGGTCTGATATCAGCAGATTGAAACGAGAAGAATTGTCCGGATCGGCCATAGCCGCATTGCACCTCATCCATGATAAGGATCGTATCACTTTCATCACATGCTTTTCTTATATCCTGAAGATAGCTTGGATCGATCATATCCAATCCACCTACACCTTGTATGCCTTCTATTATGATACAAGCATGATGACCACTTTTAACTTCTTTTATAATTTCTTCTAAATTTTCATGATCGCAGTAAACTACTTCAGCACCATGGTTGATCGGAGCCTGATGCTTTCTGCCAGTATGGGTTACGTTGATCGCTGCGGATGTTCTACCGTGGAAGCTATTCGTAAGCGCCAGTATACTTTTTCGACCATTGTAAAAAGACGCAAGCTTCAAGGCGTTATCATTTGCTTCAGCGCCGCTATTGATTAAAAATAAATCGTATCCCTTGACCTGGCTTATCGCTTCTAACTTGTCAGCCAACTCCTGTTGAAGCGGATTGTTAACAGAATTTGAATAGAAGGCTATTTGTTCTAATTGATCGGTGATGGCATTGATATAATGTGGATGACTATGACCTATGCTGATCACCGCGTGTCCGCCATAGAAGTCTAGATATTCTGTGCCGCTCTCATCATATACATAGGGACCTTTCCCTTTTACCGGTGTAACGTCATATAAACTATAGACATCGTATATATTCACAATTCTTGATTTAGTGATTTGTTAAAAGGCGCTCCCTTTTAATTTGAGACCAGTGTTTTCTGCCCAACCCATAACGAGGTTCATATTCTGAACCGCTTGTCCTGCAGCACCCTTTAGCAAGTTGTCAATTACAGATTCAATCCTCAGCTTATTTTTATGCTTGCTGATATATATCTTTCCATTGTTGGTGTTGACTACCTCTTTGACTGAGATGGGCTTTTTAGAAAGATGTACAAACGGCGAGCCTTTATAATAATCCACAAACAATTGATAAGCCTCATCTTCGGTAAGGTCGCTCTCCAGATACATGCTTGCGAAAATACCTCTTGTGAAACTCCCACGCATCGGTATAAAGTTGATATCACCTTGATGATCTGGCTGAAGCTGTTTTATGCTTTGTTCTATCTCATCAATATGTTGGTGAGTGAAGGGCTTATAAATTGAAATGTTATTATTTCTCCAAGAGTTATGCGTTGTTGCAACAGGGTTTTGGCCAGCACCGGTGCTTCCTGTTATTGCAGTCAGGTGGATGTCACTATTGATCTTTTGATGCGCTGCTAGTGGTAGTAGTCCCAACTGTATACATGTAGCAAAGCAACCTGGGTTTGCGATTTTTTTGGCAGTTGTAATCTCTTTTTTGTTGAGCTCGCATAAGCCGTAAGCAAAACCTTCTGCATCTTCTTTTAATCTATAGTCGTGACTCAAATCTATAATTACACAATCTTGATTGACTGTTGATTTTTCAAGATATGTTTTTGACTTGCCATGACCCATACATAGAAATAGTACATCTACATCTGTAGTATAAGTATCAACGAAAAGTAGGTCTGTCCAACCTGTAAGATCTGGATGTACTTCATGTATTGCTTTTCCAGATTGACTTCTGCTGGAGACAAAGCTTAAGTCGCAGTGCTCATGATGCATTAACAATCTTATCATCTCACCTCCTACGTACCCAGCCCCTCCTACAACACCAACTTTTACCTTACTCATATTTTATCTGGATTTACGTGATAGAATATTTTGTCTGCATTAGAAAAGATCTTGGTAAACCCTTTTGCATCCTCTCCAGTCCAAGCGAGATTAGATTCTCCATACTGCCCAAAAGTAGAATTCATCAGATCATTTTCTGATTCAATCCCTACAAGTTCAAAGCGATAAGGATGAAGCCTCAGATGAACCTTTCCATTAACGGTGTCTTGAGAATCAGTTAAGAATCCTTCGATGTTTCTCATGACTGGCTCGAAGTATTTGCCCTCATGCATAAACATGCCATACCAATCACTCAATTGCTTTTTCCAATGAGTCTGCCACTTAGATAAAGTGTGTTTTTCTAAAAGTTCATGCGCCTTGATAAGCATAAGTGCTGCTGGTGCTTCAAACCCAACCCGTCCTTTTATTCCAATTATGGTATCTCCGACATGGATGTCTCTACCGATGGCATATGCATAGCCCATCTTATTTAATTCTTTGATCAAGTGTACAGGAGTTTCAAAGCGAACACCGTTCAACTCTATAGCTTGACCTTTGCTAAATGTAATCCCAAGCTCAGTAGAGTCTTCTTTTTCACAATGATGCAACCAGGCTTCCTCAGGTAGTGTATGTCTGCTGGTCAAAGTTTCTTTGCCACCGATACTCGTTCCCCATAATCCTTGATTGATAGAGTAATCAGCTTTTTCTTGTTTCCAATTGAAGCCGTGGTTGTTGATATACTCAATCTCTTCTTGTCGAGATAGTTGCTGATCTCTGATCGGAGTTACAACTGTGATGTGACTTGCGAGACTTTCAAATGCGCCATCAAATCTTATCTGATCATTGCCAGCTCCTGTGCTACCATGTGCAACATGAGTGGCACCTATCTCTTGACAGTAGTCAAGTATAGCGATAGATTGAAACACTCGTTCAGAACTTACAGAAAGAGGGTAGGTGTTGTTACGTAACACATTGCCATACAGCAAGTATCTCAAGCACTTGGCATAATACTCTTGTTCGTTGTTGATGCTCTTAAAAGTAACTGCGCCCATAGAGAAAGCTCTCTCTTCTAATTGTGCGATCTCTTCATCGTCAAATCCTCCAGTGTTCACATTGATAGCATGCACATCATATCCTTGCTCTTGTAAGTAGAGGATGCAATATGAAGTGTCAAGCCCTCCACTATATGCTAACACTATACTTGGTTTACTCATTGTCTTCTGATTTCTTTTGAATGATCATGTGTTCTAAATCCAATTTCATTTGCTCTTTTTTTGATGGTGCAAGCATGGCTGTACACAAGCACATCTTCTTTTCATTTCTGGTAAGGATATCATAGTTTTTACAACTACTGCATCCTTTCCAAAACTCTTCGTCTTGTGTGAGTTGACTAAAAGATACTGGTCTGTATCCGAGGTCGCTATTGATACCCATAACAACATCACTGGTAGTGATACCAAAGACCTTAGCATCCGGATTAGAATCTTTAGCTAAGTTGAATGCGACTTCTTTGATTTTCTTAGCAAGTCCTATGCGGCGGTATTCATTGGTGACTATAAGACCACTGTTAGATACATACTCACCAGAACTGAATATTTCAATATAACAAAAACCAGCAAGCTTATCATCTACAAAAGCGATGACCGCATTGCCGTTATTTATCTTCGTTTGTAAGTACTCTGGTGTTCTTGTAGCTATGCCAGTTCCTCGTTCTTGAGAAGAACGGATATACCAAGCTGAGATCGTATCTGCATGAGTGCAGTCACCCTCCTGTGCAATTCTAATTAAGATATTTTGTGACATAATAGACAGCCAGATTATAGTCTGAATGGTTAGTTAGAAATAATAAAATGTATGATATAAGGAAAGCGAAAGCTTTCCCTCTTGAAAGAAAATATTAGGACCTGTCGGTCCTGAGTCGCCTACTTTTTGTAGTTTCTATTATATGTCTGAAAGACAGATTCACGATGCGAAGTTATAACTTTAATACTTAACAAAATCTACATTTTGCTTTTTAAGTCATTCTCTAAAAAGGGTAAAAGACGACTTTGGTATGACAGTTGAATCCATCGTTCATACTTGGTACGAGATCACTTTTGCCAAGTCATATTGACTCTTTAAGCAAAGAGAAATAGTCAATAAATATTTGCGTAAAAAGAACTCTGATACTACCGAGCAGTTCCACCAAGCATCGGTACAAATGCACAAGAGCCGTGATTTTCTTTACGACAAGAACCTTCTGCTGTCTTGACATATCTAATCATCTCTTGACCTTGACCACTATCTACTGGTATGACCATGATGCCACCGATTTTCAACTGAGCTAATAACTTGTTGGGAAAGATAGAAGCTCCAGCTGTCACAACGATCTTATCAAATGGAGCAAATCTTGGAGCACCTTCATAACCATCTCCATACAATGTTCTAATGCCTTGCATCGACATGCGTATCAATAGCTCACTGGTTTTGACGAAGAGTTTACGCTGACGCTCTATAGAGTACACCTTCGCACCCATTGTGTAGAGTACGGCAGCCTGATAGCCAGAGCCAGTACCCACTTCTAAAACTTTATCTCCCTTTTGGATTTTCAAGAGTTGGGATTGCAAGGCAACCGTGTAAGGCATAGATATGGTTTGCTCGGCATCTATAGGGAAAGCCATATCCTTATAAGCCCAATCCGAAAATGCCTTGTCAAGCATAAAATGTCTTGGTATAATTGATATCGCTTGTAGTACTTTTTCGTCTCTAATTCCCTTTCTTCGTAGTGTATTTACGAGCTTTTGGCGAAGTCCTCTATGACGATAAGTATCTGTTAAGAGTGGAGATGGAGAAGTGGTGAGTTTGTAGTTCATTATTGAGTATAGACTGAAGTAGTTGTTAATGAGCTGCTAATATATTAAAGATTATTGTAATATGTATAAAATTAATTTTGGTACTGACGGGTGGAGAGCGATTATCGCTAAAGATTATACAGTTGATAATCTGAAGCGGGTATCGGAAGCCACAGCAAGATGGATGATCACCAAAGGCATGAAAAAAGCTGTCATCGGTTACGATTGTCGCTATGCTGGTAAGATGTTCAGTGAAGTTGCCGCTGAGGTGTTAGGACATCTTGGTATCGAGGTGATTTTATCAGACTCATTTGTAAGTACGCCTATGGTTTCCCTTGGTGTTGTGAAAAACCAAGCGGATATGGGGATTGTCATCACAGCAAGCCATAATCCACCAAGTTATAATGGCTTCAAGTTAAAGTCTGCTTATGGAGGCCCATCTGTACCAGAAGAGATTTCAGAAGTTGAGTCTATCATACCTGATAACCCGATTGGTTCGGTAAAGACGCTCGATGTCCTAAAGGAAGAAGGCATCGTGACTTATATGGACCTTGAGCAGTTGTACATGGACCATGTCTCGGCTAACTTTGATTTAGACGCCATAAGAAGTAATGTCAAGTTAGCTTTTGATGCTATGTATGGCGCTGGCCAGAATGTCATCAGGAGATTATTTGACAACGCTAAGTTGTTTCATTGTGATTACAACCCATCATTTATGGGTAGATCACCAGAACCCATCTTACGTAATCTTCCAGAGATAGCTGATTTCTTAGCGCATGATCCTGAGTATAACATTGGATTGGCCAATGATGGAGATGCAGATAGGATTGGCCTATTTGATGAAGATGGTCGGTTTGTAGATTCTCATCACATCTTGCTCTTACTACTGATGTATATGCGCCAATACAAAGGCATGGATGGTAAGGTGATCGTGACTTTTTCTGTTACTGATAAGATGGAGAAGTTGGCAGCGCACTATGGTTTGGATATCGAAGTCACAAAGATTGGGTTCAAGTATATCGCCGAGATTATGCAGACTGAACAAGTATTAGTAGGCGGTGAAGAGTCTGGAGGACTTGCCGTTGCTGGGCATATCCCAGAGAGAGATGGCGTTTGGATTGGCCTTGTGATCATGGAGTTCATGGCGAAGGCAGGGAAGTCATTAAAAGAGCTAATTCAAGATGTATATGACATCGTTGGCCCATTTGACTTTAGTCGAGATGACCTTCATCTTACTGAGGCTAAGAAGCACGCTATTATTGAACATTGTGCAGGTGGTAACATCACTGAGATTGGTGATATGGAAGTTGTCAAGTACGAGAACACAGATGGGCACAAGTATTATCTCCCTGGTGATAAATGGGTGATGATTAGACCTTCGGGGACAGAACCTGTCTTACGTGTTTATGCTCAAGCACCGGATATGGATCAAGTGAAAGACACTCTTAGTAAGACGCATGCCACTCTTAACCAGATAGGCTAATTCACTTTCGTAAATACTCTTAACTCGATGGCTAATTGATAAAATCTCCCAGACCTACACTGAGCTTTTTTTCAAATCGAGACCCTTCAGCATTGAATAAACTCACGTGTAAGATGTAGATGCCGATATCACTGATGTTACCATCTGCATCTAAGCCATCCCAACTTATTTTACCTGTTTGACCAATCACTTCATTAGTAGCCAGACGCCTGATGAGTTGTCCTCTGTCATTATAAATGGTAACCGAACCGAGATAGCCTGACCCTTTTACTTCATACAGTACATCTACTTCATCTGTATCTCCATCTCCGTTTGGCGAAAATACCTTGGATGAGAGTGATACATTGGTTTCGTCTACGGCAATATCACTAAGGGCACTATTGGGCAGGCCAGGTGTCCCAAATCCTGAAGACTCGGAAGCACTAGTCCAGTTACTTGGATCATTGGTTTCACTTGTCAAAGAGATACGTTCGAGACTGATGCCATCGACATCATCGATAAATCGTTGATGGTGATCCTCATCATAGTCATATTGATCAATGATCGTTTCACCTTTCTTTAATGTGATATTTCCGTTGTCATTATTGAGACTTGGGATGGATAGCTGCTTGATCACTTTAGGATCATTGTTTGGATAGCTGTCAATGATATCATCTATATTAGATGTTAATACTAAGTAAGCTCCCGATTCCAGTAATGGAAGTCCTCTCAGCTCAACAGTTCTGCCATTTTGTGTATTGCTAATGACAGCCTCAGAGAGATCGAGAAGCCCATTGGTGTTATTAAAGATCTCGATATAATCAGATCCTGTGCCTCTTGGATTAAATAAGACTTCATTGATAAGTATGGACTCTTCTAGAGGTTGTCCCGGAACACTAAACGTTACTATTGTATCTAAGCTGTTATCTGATAAATCAGATAGTCTACTTAAACTGACTTGATAGACAGTTTGGTTATCCAGTGTTTGTTGGAGCGTTAGTTCTAAAGATTCTTTGGTCAGGTTTGCGTCAAAACCGATAGCATTGGGCATCAAGGACACCTGATTTTTATCAAATGATTCAACATCCAGCGGCTCCGAAAAGAATAGTTCTATGGATGACTCACTTGCCGAAAGGCCAGTTACTTGAGGAGGTATCGTATCAATTCGCTCAGGACCTACATAAATATCGTCCCATATAAACTTATCGCTTCTGGTCGAGGTATACATGGCTTTCCAGCCAAATATGAAGTCTGTTCCTATCTCCAGTGAGGTGATCTCTGCTTCGATCTCAGGTGCAAAACAAACTCCTCCAGTCTCATCAACCGTGATGCTGATAATGCCATCTTTGATGATGGCTTTCAAACGGATGACTACTGGTCCCTCTGCAACCAGTCCCATTGAACCAGAAGCGATGACATCTCTGGAAGAGCCATTTTGCTCGATAAGCTCAAGGGCATCTTGACTTCCATTGGCACCAACTCTAAGCAATACGGCTGCAGACTCAGATAAATCCTCGGTATCTGACCATAAGTAGAGCTCGAGGCGATTACTATTAGACGGATTAAAGTCCATCTCAAAGTAAATCTCCCAAGACATATCCTCTGTCCATGTGGTAGATTGGTATAGTACGGAAGATCCCGCAGAAGTATCTGCAAGTTGGAGTTGACCTTGGCTGTTGATCACAAAAGAACCTCTATCTCCTAGCCATAAGTCGCTTACTTGACTTATCAGCGAATTAAAGTCATCGACTATTTGTCCATGCATGGTATATGCACTTGTCATTAACAAAAATATGGACCACATTTGCCTATTCATATCCTACGTTGCTCTATTGCAAAGTAGGATAATTTTAAGCTTTTTAAGATCACAATTTTAGATCGCTTGAAGTCTTTGTCCGAAGATGAAATATAATCGCGTTTTGGGCACGCATTTTGAATTAGGTAAACGATTATATAATACAGAGTTAAATTGTATGAGAGTAGCAGTTGTCGGTGTAACAGGTTTGGTAGGAAATGTTATGCTTGAAGTCTTAACAGAAAGAGGATTTGAAGTAAGTGAATTGATACCCGTAGCATCAGCCAGATCCGTTGGTAAAAATGTCAATTTTAAAGGAAAAGACTATACGGTTGTTTCTATGGAAGATGGTGTAAAAGCTGCTCCAGATATCGCTCTTTTCTCAGCAGGTGGATCTGTCTCTTTAGAGTGGGCTCCTAAGTTTGCAGAAGTAGGTACGTTCGTAGTAGACAACAGCTCTGCTTGGAGGATGCATGAAGACAAACCGCTCATCGTACCAGAGATCAATGCAGATATCCTTAGCCAAGACAGTAAAATAATAGCTAATCCAAACTGTAGTACCATTCAGATGGTTGTGGCGCTGAACCCTTTACACAAAGCATATGGGATAAAAAGATTAGTGATCTCTACCTATCAATCATTTACAGGTACTGGTGTAAAAGCGGTCCGCCAATATGAGGCCGAGCGTGATGGCCAATCAGTCAATGGTGAAGCGGCTTATCCGCACCCAATATTTGAAAACTGCCTACCACATTGTGATATCTTTTTAGATAATGGATATACAAAGGAAGAGATGAAACTTGTCCATGAGACCAGAAAGATTTTAAGAGCCCCTGATCTTCAAGTGACAGCAACTGCTGTTAGAGTGCCAGTTCATGGCGGTCACTCTGAAGCGGTGAATATAGAATTTGAGAAAGAGTTTGATATAGAAGAAGCACGAGCACTGCTTAACAAAGCGGATGGAGTCGTTGTCCAGGATGATCTTGCCAACAACGTTTATCCGATGCCACGTATGGCTAAAAATAAAGACGAAGTCTTCGTTGGAAGAATCCGTCGTGATGAGTCTATAGCTAACGGCTTAAACTTATGGGTCGTGTCAGATAATCTTAGAAAGGGAGCTGCCACTAACACTGTTCAAATCGCAGAATACTTAGTAAAGAATAATATTATAATACCTCAAGCGATAGCTTGAAACGAATAGAAAAGTTACTTGTGATAAGTGACAATTGATTTATTATACGCGCAACTGCAAGCGAGCTTTTAGAAAGTGAGTATTGCAGTTTACTGTACTATTAGAGACTTAAGAAACTACGCACATGAAAACTAAGATTGTACTCTGGGGAGAAAACGAAAAAGACGAAAAGATTCTATTGGGCATTCAGCTTTTAGATTCGCTCAATGTCATTAGAATCCATGTTACACCAGAGGCAGAGGCCACTGAAGTGTTTTATAATCAGATGATGAATCAGTGGAGAGAAGGGCAGGAGGTATCCATGCCGGAGTCCACACAAGTGATAGATCGACCATTGTCGATGACAGAAGGCTTGTTACCAGACAACATAAAAACCCAAAGACAAGATGTCCTTGCGCGAGCAAAGACGGAGTGGCATTTTGTTATCCTATCTTCTAAGCTATATGAAGCTTACGCTGACGAAGTTGCCCAGATAAAAGAAAGGGTTTCAGAACTTACAGAGTTTGATGAAGGGATATGGGAAGAGATGAAGTCTTTCTGGAAGAAAGTGCAAAACCAAGTGCAAGAGAAGAATCTCTTTAGAGAACATGCTACTGAACTTAGATCTAAAACCAATGAGCTTTTTGATAGTCTCAAGAGTTTGAAAAGAGCCATGAACGATGAGTTTGAAAAACTCAGTAAAGGGAATTTTGACCAGTATATAGCAAAGTTAGATGACGTCGAAGCAAGAATAGAAAAAGGCCTTGGTCTTCAACCGATATTCAATGAATTGAAAAACATTCAAGGTGACTTTAAAAGTGTAAAGTTCACAAGGAAGCATCACAATGATATATGGAAGCGCATAGATGGTGCTTTTAAGAAAGTAAAAGAAAAGAGATTTGGTGGTAAAGCTGGAGGAAACCATAATCCAGTAAATCGTTTGACCAGAAGATTTGAAGGTTTGATGGGGGCGATTGGCAAAATGGAGCAGTCTATCAATCGAGATATAAAGGACAAGCAGTTTCAAATCAAGCGGATCGATACTACAGATGGCCAATTAGAACTTCAGATCCGTCAAGCAAAAATGGCTATGATCGAAGAGCGTATTAAAAGCAAGCAAGTAAAGCTGGATGATATGCTGAAGACGCGCGGAGAGCTCGAAGGAAAGATAGAATCTGAAAAGAAAAGAGCCGAAGCGCGTGAAGCAAAGCAAGCGAAAGCCAAAGAAGTTAAAAAGGCAAAGGATTCTATAAAGAAGGATATAGCCAAAGAAATAGAAGGTCGGAATGCTGATCTAAAAACTGATGAGCAAAAACTACAGAAGGCAGCAGAGGCAATAAAGGCATCAAAGTCAAGCAAAAAGAAACCGGCGAAAGCAGTTGTCCCTCCAGTGCCAGTTGAGGTAAAGGCTGAAGAATCAGTTGAAGCCAAAGTAGAAGAAGTAACAGAACAGGTCGTAGAGGCAAAAACAGAAGCGGTTAAAACAGAAGTGGTAACTCCTGAAGCACCAACAGAGCAACCATCAACAGCCGTAGTGGAAGAAACGAAGGAGGCAGTATCTGAAGAACCTGCTTCTGAAGAAATTGCATCAGAAGCAATCGTTGAGAAACCTGCTAAAGTAGTTGAGGAAAAGACAGAGGCTGATGTGTCTGAAGTAGTTGAGGCTGTTGTGCCTGAGCCTATTAAGAAACCTGCTACGGAACCAGTGAGCGAAGTCGCTTCAGAGATCGAAGCGGTTGCATACGGAGAAGAAGAATAAGATTTCCTTCCTATGAATGATAAAACCCTATCTTAGGGAGACTTGAGATAGATCTAATGAAAGCAATCATACCAGTAGCCGGAGCCGGGGTAAATCTAAGACCGCATACCTATACGCAGCCTAAGCCACTTATACCAGTAGCTGGCAAGCCTATTATTTCTTTTATCATCGATCAGCTTACTGACGCTGGAGTCGAAGAGTTTGTATTTATACTTGGATACCTCGGTGATAAGATCAAGAACTATCTAACCACTAACTATCCAGGTCTAAACACTACGTACGTTGTGCAAGACGATAGAAAAGGCTTGGGACATGCCATCCTCTTAACTAAGGATATTATAAAAGACGAAGAAGATATAGTGATTCTATTAGGGGATACGATCATAGATATGGACATGAAAGAGTTCATACAGATGAAAGGTTCAGTCTTGGCAACTCAAAAAGTAAAAGACCCAAGACAGTTTGGTGTTATTGAAGTGGACAAAGAAGGCATTGTTAAAAAGGTAGTTGAGAAACCAGCGATCCCAAAATCTAACATGGCAATTGCCGGTCTATACAAAATATCAGATACACCTCATCTGATTAAAGCACTAGAGAAGGTTTATAAAAAGGCAACTGCTGAAAATAGAGAGGTTCACTTGGCTGAAGGGTTAATGACGATGATTCAAGCGGGCTCAAAGTTTAAGACATACGAAGTAAGTCGATGGTATGACTGTGGCAAAAAAGATATCTTATTAGAAACTAATAAGATGCTCTTAGCACAAAGAGTATCAGATGTCGGCACGCAGTTCGTTTATAATCACACGATTATCATACCTCCTGTGATTTATGGGAAATCATGCGAATTTACCAATGCGATTATAGGACCCAATGTAACCTTGGGTGACAACGTACATATTGAAAACTCCTTTATCTCAGATTCTATATTGGGCGACTATGTTCAGATCAGTGGAGCTGTTCTTACTAAGTCAATCATTGGCAACGACGCCAGTATAAAAGGGCTCTCACAAAGCCTAAATATTGGAGATAATAACGAGATAGACTTTTCTAATTAAAGTCTCGTTTTTGATCGACTATACGTCAATGATACTTTGTATAAACTCTTTCTTCAATACCAGTTTAAGGTTAGCCAGGACAATCTCACCCATAGAGTTACACTCGTAGAAGATGCTGTTGTTATGATGCTCTGCAAGCTCTAAGCAAAGTTTTTCAACCTTTTCCTCATTGGATATCTTGTCTTTTATCATATAGTTCAAGAGCTTGTTTAGCCTTACCTTAGAAGACCGTGCTCTACGTGCAATTAAAGATCTTTCTTCAAGTTGATATTGTCGGACAGCATCTGATTCCAAATGTTGGATGCCTAGGTAGATGATTGGATTGTTTTCTTTGAAGTATTGAGGGAGATAAAAGCTCTTCCATCCTTCGTAAGATTGCTGATCAAAGTCGATCGCTCGAAATCTATATTGAGAACCTTCGATATCAGGTGTGATGTCTACGATATAGTTGTAAGCCCTCATATCACCTAGTAGACGAACGAAGCATCTCTCATTAAACTTTATAAACTCCTTCGCAATCCTGATCTGATCAAACTTTGGTACGTCAAGATGTTTGGTCATAAAGTCATCACCAGGCACACCGGCTACATGCTCTTCGATCAATGTCTTATCGTAAGTGAGATAAGAGACCCGATTAGGAGATAGTATGCCTTCCAGCTCAAGTCCATATATCCTACTACTATCTATTTGTTTGATGTAAAAGTGATCGTAGTTATCATTCAGCTTATTGATGATCCTGATCCTAAAAGGCTTCGTATTACCAAACGTACAGAAGTCGATTCTGGCAACGGTGAGATGCTCTAATACTTCCGTATCACCTTCCGTCTTAAGAAGAGCATATATCTCACACAAAGATTGGTTGATATCATCCTTATCCGCATGGTCATAATAGACAGTCTCCCAGAGTGTATCCTTTCCATTGGTATCCACGAGCGGTGTGGAGGCCATGTATCGAAGCATATCCTCATATTGAAGTGGTAACACTACGAGCCTACCATAGAGGTCTAAGTACTCGTTCAATCCTTTTGAAGGAGCATATCTGATTTTCTTCTTTGATGGTTTGTTACCATGCATAGTATCTTTCATTCAATTATTATTCCTAATTGTTCAGAATCAGGCCAACCTTCGGAAGTAATTGATATAATGATTTACATTTGAGCTGATATTCAGTGGCTACACTGTTTATCAGTCGTCAGAATAGAAAGAGTAGAGTAATGCCTGTTATATCAAGTCGGGGAGAGAATATGACTCAATCTCCCATCAGAAGTCTTATCCCATACGCTCGTGAAGCAAAAAATGAGGGAGTTCATGTCTATCACTTAAATATTGGCCAGCCCGATATCGAGACACCAGCATCTGCCTTGTCATCACTAAAGAAGTACGATAACAAGATCGTTGGTTATGGTTCGTCTGAAGGCACAGATGAGCTCAGGGAG
The DNA here is from genome assembly GCA_938022935.1 of uncultured Saprospiraceae bacterium. GTDB lineage: Bacteria > Bacteroidota > Bacteroidia > Chitinophagales > Saprospiraceae > JAJRXG01. Next base: position 21,190 of record CALIHL010000037.1, on the reverse strand, counting down.
ACGGTTAAGAACTATTACTGTGACAATGTCTCAAAGATCGGCATAGAAGATATATACGTTACAACGGGCGCTTCAGAGGCAATTATGTTTACGCTCTTTTCTTGCTTTGATGCTGGAGCGGAGATCCTTATCCCAGAACCCTTCTATGCTAACTACATAGGTTTCTCGCACGTGTCAGGTGTGACACTAGTGCCTGTGAAAGGAAGTATCGAAGATGGGTTTGGCTTACCAGATACACTTGATATAGAAAGTAAAGTTACGCCTAATACAAAGGCCATCTTCCTTTGCAACCCAAGTAACCCAACTGGCAACTTATACAGTCAGCAAGAGCTGAACTCCATAGCAGAGTTAGTCAAGAAGCATGACTTGTTCTTGATCGTTGATGAAGTCTATAGAGAGTTTTGCTATGACTCAGAGTTTTACTCTGTCTTAAATATCAAAGGTTTAGAAGATCATGTCTTAGTGATCGACTCTATATCTAAAGTGTTTAGTTCATGTGGATCTCGGATAGGCTTTGTTGTTACGCGCAATGAAGAGCTAAGAGAAAGCATTTTGAAGTACGCACAGCTAAGACTTTGTCCGCCGATGATCGGTCAGTATATGGCAGAGGCTTGTTTTACGGACCGCTCTGCATACTTACATGTAGTCAGAGAAGAATATAACAGACGTAGACTATATCTCTTCGAGCGATTGAGTAAGATGGAAGGCGTTAAGTGCTACAAGCCTAAAGCCGCTTTTTATATCATGACGGAGCTACCAGTAGCCGACACTGATCACTTTTGTAAATGGTTGCTTTCTGACTTTAGATTGGACGGTTGTACGATTATGATGGCGCCGGGTCAAGGTTTTTATTTGACACCAGAGATCGGATCGAAGCAAGTGCGTATTGCGTTTGTATTAGGCGTTGAGCCATTAGGTAAGGCGATGGATATACTTGAAAGTGCTCTTGTGGCTTACAACAAAGTCTATAGTGGTTCAACATTGGCAAGCCCTAACGGTTAGACTTCCTAATCAAAAATAACGGTCCTATTTTTATAGATAAGCACAGTGTGATTAAGATGTGCCCAAACCGCTTTAGCTAATACTATCTTTTCAATATCGCGGCCCTTTCTCTTCATATCTGATATGCTATCTCTATGTGAGATAGGGTAGATATCTTGGGCGATGATAGGTCCTTCATCCAAATCTTCTGTTACATAGTGCGCCGTAGCACCCATGAATTTTACACCTCTTTTAAAGGCCGCTTTATAAGGATTAGCACCTGCAAATGCTGGTAGAGAAGAGTGATGGATATTTATAATCTTCATTGGAAAAGCCTCAGTCATCTGACTGCTCAATATTTGCATATAGCGAGCTAACACAACTAAGTCTATGTTGTGCTCTTTGATCAATGCTATCTCTTTTTGTTCCTGCTCTAACTTGGTCTCTTTAGTAATTGGGATGTGATGAAATAGAATCCCAAATCGCTCTGCCAAACCAGCAAACTTCTCATGATTACTGATGATAATTGGTATCTCAATATTCCATTCTCCAGACTCATATCTACTCAGCAGATCATAAATACAATGAGGATACTTAGATACAAACAGAGCTACACGAGGCTTTGAAGAGCTTAGGTGCAGATCCCAAGTCATATCGTACTTCTGACCGATTAGCGTATTGAAGTATTCTCCGATCTTATCCTTTGGGATGTTAAACTCTGACAAGTCCCATTGTACGCGCATGAAGAAGTGTGACTCATCTTCGTCTACATGTTCATCAAGTTTTATGATGTTCCCATTGTTGCTAAGCACAAAGTCAGTGACAGCATGCAGGATACCTTTAGCATCCTTACAATGAGCCAATAATATAGCCGTATCTGAATTGATCTGCATAACTATGAGTAGTACAATTATGATGCCTACTCAGATAGAGAAAAGATTATTTGCCTTGAGCTTCTTTGATAAGCTTCTTGACATCATCCAAAGTAAGCTTCAGCAGCTCCTCTTTTTCCAATTTAGGATCTCCTTTCTTAAAAGGGATCTTTACACTTTTCTTTTTCACTCTGAAGAAGGGCCCCCATCTACCGTTTTCGATGGCGATACCTTCTTTTGGCCACTGTTGGATATAGCGATTAGCCTCTTTTTCGATCTTAGCCGCTATCAACTCGTGCATCTCCTTTTCAGTGAGATTCTCGAAGTCATATCTTTTTGGCACATTGACAAAGAGTCCTTCGTACTTAAGATATGGGCCAAAACGACCTTTACCTTTAGTTACTGGATTGCCTTCATATGTTGATACCGGAGCATCTTCTTTCTGCTTTTGTTGGATTAGCTCTACAGCCAGATCCATGCCCACTTCCATCGGGTCTTGACCTTTTGGTAGAGAGATAAATTTCTCGTCATACTTCACATATGGACCGTATCGCCCAGCGCCTATGATTACTTCTTTGCCTTCATAATCACCGAGGTTCTTAGGAAGTTCGAAGAGTTTCATGGCCGCATCATATTCGATAGTTTCCATTGATTGGCCTGGTCTAAGATTGGCAAATTTTGGTTTGCCTTCTTCTCCAACTTCTTCCACTGTTCCGATTTGGATCACAGGACCGTATCGAGTCAGTTGTACCATAACAGTATGTCCCGTCTCAGGGTCTATACCAAGATCTCTTCTACCTTTTGCACGCTCTGCTTTCTCTATTGTTGTCTCTACATCTTGGTGAAATGGACCATAGAAAGTCTTGATCATATTTTTCCACTCTGCTTCTCCTTCTGCGATTTTATCAAACTTCGCTTCCATCTCTGCAGTGAAACCGTAGTTCATGACCTCATCAAAGTGAAGATCTAAGAAGTCAGTTACGACCATTCCCATATCGCTGGCATACAATCTATTACTAGTTGCTCCAGTGTTTTCTTCCAGTGTTTTCTCTTCTATTGAGCTTCCGCCAAATGTTAGTTCTTTATAACTTCTCGGCGTTCCTTCTCTACTTTCTTTTGTGACGTAGCCCCTTGCTTCTTCCATGATCTTTGTGATCGTTGGAGCATAGGTAGAAGGTCTTCCGATTCCTAATTCTTCTAATTTCTTAACAAGACTTGCTTCAGTATATCTTGCAGCCGGTCTTGTAAATCTTTCGAGTGCCTTTACATGATCAAGGTCTAAAACCTGCCCCTTAGACAAAGGAGGCAAAATGCCTCTTGTATCTTCTGGATCATCGTCATCCTTTGACTCCATGTACACTTTTAGAAAACCATCAAACTTCAGTACCTCGCCCTTCGCTTTTAAGTTTCGATCTGGTTGAGTTGATATACCGATATCGACTGTTGTTTTTTCTAATTTGGCATTAGACATCTGACATGCGATCGTACGCTTCCAGATAAGCTCATAAAGTCTCTGCTGATCACGATCCTCAGTTACCTCTTTGTTCTCTATGTAAGTGGGTCTGATGGCTTCGTGAGCCTCTTGAGCGCCCGCTTTTTTCGTTTTGTACTGACGTGTTTTCAAGTACTCCTCACCAAAGCTTTTTGTGATCTCATCAGCAAGTCCACCAATAGCAGTAGCACTCAGCGCTGTAGAATCCGTACGCATATAGGTGATAAAACCTTGCTCATATAGTCTCTGCGCATTAGACATCGTCCTGTTTACACTAAACCCGAGCTTTCTACTTGCTTCTTGTTGTAGTGTTGATGTCGTAAATGGTGCTGCTGGTTTACGCTGTGTAGGTTTTACTACGATATCATTGATCTGATATGTTGCTCCCTTACATCCGTCAAGCAACTTCCGTGCTTCTTCTTCTGTTTGGATACGCTCTCCAAGTTCTGCCTTAAGCTTAGCCTTGAAGCCATTAGCATCTGCTACGTCAAACTCTGCAGTCACCTTAAAGTAAGGTTCACTGACATGTTTTTGTATCTCTCTTTCTTTCTCAACTATGAGCTTCACTGCTACCGACTGTACTCTTCCTGCTGAAAGTTTGTTCTTTACCTTTCTCCAGAGTACACCACTTAGTTCAAATCCTACAAGACGATCTAAGATCCTACGTGCTTGTTGTGCATTGACTAAGTTCTTATCAACACGTCTTGGGTTCTCAATAGCCTTCCTAACTGCTGGCTTCGTAATCTCTCTGAATACGATCCTTTTTGTCTCATCGATATCTAAGCCTAGCTCTTCGCAAAGGTGCCATGAAATGGCTTCTCCTTCACGATCTTCATCCGTCGCTAACCATACCTCTGTGGCTTTCTTAATCTCAGCTTTTAGCTCTTTTACAACTTTCTGCTTTCCAGGAGAAACGACGTAGTGAGGCTCAAAGTCATTTTCTATTGATATGCCCTTTTTCCCTTTATCTAAGTCTCGGATGTGCCCATAACTGGACTTTACCTTAAACTCTTTACCGAGGTACTTTTCAATAGTCTTGGCTTTTGCAGGAGACTCAACTATTAGAAGATTTTTTGCCATAGGATATATATTCGGGTTTTAGGAACTGCGCGCAAAACTATGAATTATCTACAGATGGTGCTTGGGGTTTACGGATGGAAGTGATAAAATTTAGTCTATGAGGTGTCGAAAAGCCTCATCTAAATAGACTTAACACATAAATGTGTCTACCTAGATTATAAACTTCCCATCCTTATAGATCAGCTCATCATCTGCCTCTATAAGTCCTCCATCTCTCATGTCAGATATAAGGTCCCAGTGTATGACAGACTGATTTTTTCCACCTGTTTGGATATAACTTTGTCCAACCGCCATATGTATACTCCCTCCTATCTTTTCATCAAATAGTATATTCTTCGTTGGTCTTTGGATATTATAGTTAGTTCCTATGGCTGCTTCACCAAAGTATCTTGCGCCTTCTAAGGACATCACTTGATCTAGCACTTCTTGCCCCACGTCAGCTGTCCACTTTTTTATTTCGCCTTGCTCTACTTCAAATGTTACACCTCTGACCTCTTTGCCGAGATAGATAGACGGGTAATCAAAGTGAACCACTCCCTCTACACTTTCTTCTACTGGTCCAGTGAAAACTTCACCACTTGGCATATTCACCCGACCATCTGAGTTGATCCAAGTCCGGCCATCTATCGAAAAGGTGATATCAGACTTTTGATTCTTATATCTGATCTTCTTACAGCCATTTAGATGATCGACTATGCGCTGTTGTTCTTTTCTAATCTTAAGCCACTCCCCAGCAGGATCATCAGCATACAGGTGGCAAGCTGTATAGACAAACTCCTTATACTCTTCAAGCGACATACCAGCTTCTTGGGCAGAAGCATTAGTAGGGTATTGACAAAGTGACCTGGTCAATGATCCAGCAGCTGTCCTTTTTGAGAAAACCTGATTGAGACCATTTGTAGCTTTTGATCTTATCTTTCTTTTTTCTGGATCGATTGATCCATCTTCTTTAAGATTGTAAGGGGCCCTGATATATAGCGAAGCATCAAAGTTGTTGATGATGTGCTTTGTTATCGCAGAGACATGATTCAATTGGTCTTCATTAGCATTTGCCATGAATATCCTATTGCGCTCTCTAAAGTCTAAAGAAACCTCTGGGTGTGCTCCTACTTTGATGGCTTCTCTATATACTTCTCTTACTAAGTCCTCTGCAAGGAGTGAAGATTGTATATAAACTTTATCATTGGGTTTTAACTCCAAGCAGTAGTTGACTAATAGCTTGGCATACTTGGCTTCGATACTCATAGTATATTATAATTAGAAGTGTTTTATCCGATAAGGATAAGTGACTTTGTATTGTTTTTCAATTTCTTCTCTCATCATTTCGCGTAGTTCGCTGATGTTTTCTTTTTTTAACGCTGATACAAAGATGACTGGGTGTCGATATTGATTAGAAAGATTTTCTTTTAGCTCTGACAGAATCTGATCTTTCACTTCTTGTTCTAACAGCTTATCAAAGTTTTTTTCGCGATACGCATCAACCTTATTAAAAACCATGATCTGTGGTTTTTCATCTACGCCGAGTGAGATAAGTGTTTCGTTGACGGTATTGATATGATCTTCAAACTGTGGATGAGATAGATCCACAACATGCATCAACACATCACTTTCTCTTGCCTCATCAAGCGTTGACTTGAAACTCTCTATCAAATGGTGAGGTAGCTTTCTTATGAATCCAACTGTGTCTGACAAAAGGAAAGGCATACGACCTAAGACCACTTTACGAACAGTTGTATCCAAAGTTGCGAACAGTTTGTCCTCTGCAAATACTTCAGACTTCGCCAACAGGTTCATTATAGTTGATTTGCCCACGTTGGTATAACCCACCAATGCGACTCTAATCATTTGGCCTCTATTGTTTCTTTGCGTTTGGTTTTGCTGATCAATCTTAACCAGCTTCTTTTTCAGTTGAGATATCTTGTCCCTTACGATTCTTCTATCCGTCTCGATCTCCATCTCTCCAGGTCCTCTCATCCCGATACCACCACGTTGTCTTTCAAGGTGAGTCCACAGTCCTCTTAGTCGTGGAAGCAGGTATTGCATCTGTGCAAGTTCGACTTGTGTCTTTGCCTGTGCAGTTTGTGCCCTTGCGGCAAATATGTCCAAAATCAAAGAACTCCTATCGATGATCTTTCTCTTGAATATCTCTTCGAGTATGCCTGTTTGCTTTGCAGTTAAGTCATCATCAAAGATGACTAAGTCTATTTCATGGTCTTCTATATATTCTGCAATCTCAGTAGCTTTTCCATCTCCGATAAATGTCCGTGGATGTGGGTGGTCTAATTGTTGGATAAAAATCTTGACGGTCTTAGCCCCTGCAGTCATCGCTAAGAATTCTAATTCGTCTAAGTACTCTTTTACAAGTTCTTTGGATTGTCTCTTTTTAGAAAGGCCTACGAGTATCGCACGCTCTTGAACTTTAGCAAGACCTGAACTTTTCTTTTTCCCTACTTGCCAATTGTCTGACATCGATTGTTTTTTAATTATCTACGTTGTAACCAAAGCTCAGGATTGACGCGATCTTGGTTGTTCCAGATTTCAAAATGAAAGTCTGCTTCTGCAACACTCGTTCTTAATTGTCCAATCGCTTGTCCAGATTGGACAACATCACCAGGTTTTACATATGGTGTGATCAGATAATAATATGCACTTGTAAAATCTCCATGCTTGATCGTGATGATATAGTCATATGGTGATTGTCTCTTTGCCATAAGTACAGTGCCACTATGTGTCGCCTTGATAGTAGCTCCTGAAGGACAAACCATATCTATGCCATAGTTCTCAGGTCTTAGGCCTCTTGCTTCTGCATTCTTTCTGATCCCAAAACGATCAGTGATTCTACCACCTGTAACAGGCCATGGCAGTACACCTTTTAATCTGCCAAAGTCTTCAGGATCGGAAGTGACAATTGTTGTTCTTGGCTTATTAGCTTGTACTGTTACTGTAGGTGCCTGCTTTTGTAGAACCGGCTCTTCAACAACTGCTACAGTTGGTTCGACTCTTTGAGGCTCTTGTATTGCAACAGGTGCTATTCGTTCTTCTTTTTCAGAATTATTGTTAATTGGGTTTTCAATTACCTCAGTTACAATTTCTTCTTTCGTCTGAGATAATACTATTTCTTGTTGTTCTATCTGATCCTCTTCAGTCGTTACCTCATCTTCAACTTCTTTATCCACTGCAATTTCTTGAAGATTAATTGATGGTTTGTCTTTTAGCCAAGGTGCTACAGTGACACTTACTAGTTGAGGTGATTGGTTGATAATGGTGTCTATGATTTCTACTTCGTCAGGTTGTTTTATGTCGTCTGTGACGATAGGTGGAGCTGCCACTACCACTTCCTCGGTATCTATAGGATTGATGGTCTCTTTAGAGTCTATACTTCTTTCATTGATGTTTAGAGCGATAAGTGGTTTTTCTTTTGGTTCGTCCGCCGTGCTTCTTAAAACTAATAAATCTTGTTCGCTTGTGACATACTGTTTTAGTTGACTCCAATAGCGCCACTTCTCAACATTCTTTTTCCATCCTTCCGGGTGCAGATATTTTGACCACTTATTAGTTGTCAGTTTTTGATAGTAAGTCTGTCTTAATAGCTTGTTGAGATACTCTTCTTTCCTGTATGTTTCGTCGGGCCTGTTAAAAGCAGCTTCAATAGATACTACGACTTCATCAGGTACGTCATCTGGCACTACTTCAGAAGCCTTAGGGGCATTTGGTTTTCGAGTTATTGGTTTATAAGTTGTCCCTTTATTAACTGTGTTGTTCTTTATGATGACTGGATCAAGCTCTTGAGCATAGATCACAAAGAATGAGCAACTAAGGAAGGCGCCGATAATGAGCCGGAATATCAAATTTGATTGTTTTTGGTACATCAAAGGTAACACTAGAGAACTTAATCGAGATCTTACTTGCGCCTTCTTCTGGCGTAATGATTTCAATGTCCTTTCTTTTTGCGAAGAATTGCTCATCGTAATCATCAAAATGTATAACGACAGTTCTGTTGTATTGGTCTTTTATAGAAGCCCTATGTAAAGTGAGATTTTCATTAACGAGGTATTTGTAAGATCGCTCGTCATACTCAAAGGCCAACTGGTAGTGCTGTCCTGATTGAAATGTCATGAGGTCTTCTGAAGCAGGTATCGGCACATTGCCAACTAAAAGGTCTTGTAAATCTTGAAAAGATAGGTCTACCTTGTAGTATTCTAAGTATTCATCAGTTGAGCCTTGCTCATATATATCATCAAGCCGATAAATGATCCAAATAGAATCTGGCTGAATCAGCGTTCTTGCTCCCTCGATACTGAACTTCTTAAAGTTCATCCATATGAGACTGTCTTTCTTAGATAGGATGTTCATGCGACCACCCATACGCGATTCTTGACCGTTATACTTCATCCTCGCCTTAGCTGAAAAGAATGAATAGTCTGTATGTCGCTCATTGAGACCGGAGATAACTTCTTCTGATGAGCGCTCAGAAACTTGAGTTATGACCTTAGTTGTTTTACAAGAGTAAATAATACTGATAAACGCTAAGAGAAAAAGGATGGGCCACACTCGGAAAGTGGTCATATAGACTCTATCTTAAGTCCGATGCGTTGTTTGTCGCCTCCTTTCTCCAATGCTCCCTTCCATGCTTTTTCAGCCGATGGCTTGTCTCCCGCTTTTTTGTACAGATCACCTAGCAACTCTAAAAGACCTGCTGACTGATTAGCCTCATCGATACCTTCAATAAAGCTAACAGCCTCTTGTGAAGACCCTTTAGCATCTAATATGGTAGCTTTTAATATGGACGCATGATTGGCAACATATCCACCTCCAACTTCAGATATGAACAGTGCTTCATTATTCATGTCCATGGCATCATCTGATTTGCCTTGAGATAGAAGAGCTACTGCTTGATAGTAATATGGCCCTGCTTGATTAGGGTAGTAGTCAATGGCATCATTAGATATCTTCTCGAGTTGCTCGACTTTATTGAGCTCGGCTAATCCCATCATTAACTGATCCCATACTTGATAAACAGATTTTTTTAATTTCAGAGATTGCTCATATTGCTCTACGGCGGCATTGGTATCTCCTGTTAACCAGAGAATATCTCCGTATACAGCATATGACTTTGCTTCTTCAGGATATTGAGTAACAAGTGACTGTCCATAGGGCAATATCTCGTCTGCTCCTTTCTTATCCTTAAGATAAGGTAGTAGCGCTTTAACCTTGTTGTCTATACCCAAGCGAGGGTTGTCTATCAATTGAGATAACTCATTATTTGAAGTTGACTTAGATGATGTAGCTGGGCTTGTCTTAAAAAGCGCCTCTTCATTATAAGGGTCCACTTCTAAGGCCTTTTTGTAAGCTTTCATCGCCTTCTTAGTATCTCCTCTGTACTCAAGATATCTCGCCAGCTTTACTATATAGGTTACATTTTCAGGATACTCATTAGACCATTTTTTGACCTCTTCGAGTGCTTCCTTATCTTTTCCCAATGCGAGATATAGGTCTACTTTGCTGTCACTTCGTTCTTCACTCCATCCATATTTGGCGTCAGCCTGACTATACGTCTGGATCGCCTTCATCTGTTGGCCTGCTTGATCGAGATTGACAGCCCATCGCTCATAGACTGATTCTTCTGGAGCAAGACCGACCACTTTTGCAAGTGTTTCAGCAGCCTTGCCCGGCTCCATGGTCTCTTCATATATTTGCGTCAGAGTCAAGAGATACCAAGGGTTAGACTTGTCATATCTGCAAGCCTTCTGAGCCGAAGAAACTGCACTCTCTGGATTCTTCATCTCATGATAGATCCGAGCCATATCATGATGCACAGCAGGGTTTACCTCGTTCTCTGATAAGATCTTATCATAGATCTTTAGCGCTTCATCGTACTTGTTGAGTAATTTTTTCTGACTCGCTGCTATATATAAGTCTTCGAGTCCAATCTCTTTTTCACTAAGACGCTCGCCATCTATCCGTAAATTTTGTTGACCTACCAATAGAATTGAAAGTGCCGAGCAGATTGAAATAATTAATGTCTTTTTTATCATAAATCAATGATATCTAAGCCTAACGAGCAATCTGCCAAAGTCATTGTTGATCTGACCTTTAGAGCACTACTCGACGACCGTGATCTTGAGCATATTAGTTGTGAATCGCTTTTCGATTGGCATACTACCCGTGTTGAGGACGGCATCACCTTGCTTAACGATTTCCTTCTCCTTTAGAATGGTTATAGTGTCGGTAATCGTTCCATCTGTAGTCGTAAATTTATCATAATGGAAGCATCTGACGCCCCAAACGAGGTTCAATGTCTTCAACATAGTCTGCGAACTCGAGAAGATACAGATTTTCCCCTTTGGTCGATAACTCGATACTTTAAAGGCTGTATATCCTGATACCGTGATGCCACAGATGGCTTTAGCACCGATTTTATCGCTCATCTCAGCCGCTGATATACAGACAACATCACTATGATAAGTATTTGATTTTTTGTCGGCCTTTGGTCTTCTATCTTTTAGTTGGTAGTGCTGCTCAGCTTCATAGATGATCTTGTTCATCGCTTGCACCGTCTCGACTGGGTGCTTTCCAACAGAAGTCTCTCCTGATAGCATAACCGCGTCTGTGCCATCAAGTACCGCATTGGCCACATCCGTGATCTCTGCTCTGGATGGACTTGGATTAGTCATCATGCTTTCCATCATCTGAGTCGCTACGATAACAGGACGTGCTCTCTGTATACATCGTCTAATGATATCTTTTTGGATCGTAGGTACTTGCTCCATCGGCACTTCTACGCCTAGGTCTCCACGTGCCACCATGATCGCATTGGATGCTTTGATGATGGACTTGATATTCTTTACAGCTTGAGGCTTCTCGATCTTAGATATGATCTTAGCTCTGTGGCCTTTGCTCTCTATAATCTGTCTGAGTTCTTTTACTTCGTCAGCCGTTCTCACAAATGACAATGCTATCCAGTTTACCGGAAGTGTCAAGATAAACTCAAGGTCAGTTCTGTCTTTCTTTGTTAGTGCTGGCAGTGTGATATTTGTATCTGGAAGGTTAACTCCTTTGTTGGACTGAAGAATACCGCCATATATGGTCTTGAGCTTCACTTTGCCCAACTTATCAGTCTCAAGAACTTCAAATACTAACTTCCCATCGTCACAAAGCACCCTTTCTCCAACTTCGACATCCTTGGCAAAGTGCTCATAGTTCATGAATACTTTTTCTTTATCACCGATGCACTCCTCCAAGACAAAGAGGATCTCATCACCTGGCTCCAATGGGATGCCTCCTTCTTGTACTTTACCAACCCTAAGCTTTGGTCCTTGAAGGTCAGCAAGTATACCTACATGTGTACCATGCTCAGCATTAAGGGACAAGATGCGGTCTAAGACTTCTTTGTGTCCAGCATGATTACCATGCGAAAAATTTAATCTGAATATGTCTACACCAGCAGAGATGAGTCTCTCAAGATTCTCTCTTGAGCTACATGCTGGGCCTACAGTAGCCACAATCTTGGTATTTTGTTGATTTTGTATATGCATAGTATTGTTGATAGTACATTATTAAGAAAGCAGTAGACAGGGGTTATAACTACGTTTATTGGGACCAACAACGAGTAAAATACTATCCTTCTACCTAATTCACACGACAGCATAAAAGTATAAAAAGAAAATTACTGGAACTTTACTTTGCTGGTATGCCTTTTAAACTCGTAATTTCGCGTTTCAATATTTAAAACAAAGGTTATGGCAGACGTTGCTACACAAGTAAAGAAAATCATCGTTGATAAATTAGGAGTTGATGAATCAGAAGTCACTAATGAAGCTAACTTCACTAACGACTTAGGAGCAGATTCACTTGATACAGTAGAGCTCATTATGGAGTTCGAAAAGGAATTTGACATTTCTATCCCTGATGAAGAAGCAGAAAAGATAGAGACAGTAGGAGATGCTGTTACCTATCTAAGCAAGTAAGCTTAAAAGATATACACAGTATATTAATATCCACAAGCTTTAAATATTAAGCTTGTGGATATTTTGTTTGCAGTTAATCCACACATACTTTAGCGAAATGAGAAGAGTTGTGATAACCGGTATCGGAGCGTTGACCCCTATAGGTAACACTGTGCCAGCCTACAAAGAAGGCTTGGTCAACGGGGTAAGTGGTGCAGATTATATCACGCACTTTGATGCCAAAGAGTTCAGAACTCAGTTTGCATGCGAGCTTAAAGACTTCAATATCGAAGATTTTTATCATCGCAAAGTAGCGAGAAGGATGGATCCATTCTCTCAGTATGCTATGGTCGTTGTTGATGAGGCGATGGAGATGAGTGGTCTTGACATAGAAAAGATCGACCTCACAAGAGCCGGTGTTATCTGGGGAAGTGGTATTGGAGGATTTGAAACACTTGAAAAAGAAATCGAATCTGCTGCCATAACTGGTTCTCCTAAGTACAATCCGTTCTTGATTCCTAAGTTGATTATCGATATCGCATCAGGTCATATTTCCATGAAATATAACTTTAGCGGACCTAACTACTCAGTAGTTTCTGCTTGTGCAACTTCCAATAATTCAATTGCTAGCTCTTTTGATACCATCAGATTGGGCCGAGCAGATGTCATTATCACTGGTGGTTCTGAAGCAGCTGTTACCAAGACAGGCGTCGGTGGATTTGGATCTATGAAGGCGCTTAGCCCTCGTAATGACGACCCTAAGACAGCAAGTAGACCATTTGATCTGGATAGAAATGGCTTTGTATTGGGCGAAGGAGGAGGCGCCTTTATCCTTGAGTCACTCGAACATGCACAAGCCAGAGGAGCTAATATCATAGCAGAGATCATGGGTTGTGGGCTGACCGGAGATGCACACCATATCACTGCGCCACACCCAGAAGGAAAAGGTGCCATCAAAGCGATGCGTGACGCTCTTGATGAAGCTAAGATGAACCCAGAAGAGATTGATTATATAAACGTACATGGTACATCCACTCCGCTTGGAGATGTAGCTGAGACATTGGCTATCAAGAAAGTATTTGGAGATCATGCTTACGACCTCAATATTAGTTCTACAAAATCCATGACTGGCCACTTGTTAGGTGCAGCAGGAGCTGTAGAAGCGATAGCAGGACTCTTTGCCATCACTGATGGCTTTGTGGCTCCAACTATCAATCATTTTACAGATGACCCAAAAATTGATAATAAATTAAATTTTACTTTTAACCAGCCGCAAGAAAGAAAGGTGGATGCGTTTTTAAGCAACACCTTTGGTTTTGGCGGGCACAATGCCTCAGTGGTTTTTAAGCGATTTAACGGGTAGGATGTAAAACATAACATTGATCAAAGAAGTCTACAATTACTATTTTTCACCAGATAAGTCTTTAGCTAAGAAGCTAAGAAGTGTTCTGGGTTACACACCACGTAGACTATCCCTTTATAAGCTGGCATTCTATCATAAGTCGATGAATGATGCCAAGACGCAAAAAAATCAACACAACGAAAGGTTAGAATACCTCGGTGATGCTATCTTAAGCACTATTGTTGCCGAATACTTATTCAAAAAGTATCCAGGTAAAGACGAAGGGTTCTTAACCAAGATGAGGTCTAAACTTGTAAAGCGAAAAACGCTCAATCGCTTAGCCAATGATATGGGCCTTGACATCATACTATCTGCATATAGTCAAGGGAGAATGAGTAAGTCCATGATGGGCAATGCTTTTGAGGCCTTGATCGGAGCTATCTATTTAGAAAGAGGATTCAAAGGCACTAAGGATTATGTTATCAATGAAGTGCTATTGAAGCATATAGACATCCATGAATTAGAATCCATGGACGATAACTTTAAAAGTCAGCTATTAGAGTGGGGACAAAAAAATAGTGTCAACGTCGACTATAAGCTTGTTAGCAAATACAAACAAGACAAACGAGATAGATTTAAAGTAGCTGTGATGGTGGGTGGAGACGAAGTAGCTAAAGCAGATGATTATAACAAGAAGTCTGCCGAACAAATGGCATCAGAACGTGCACTTCGTAAGCTTAATATCACAAGTCCTGTACCTCAATAAACTTGAGTGAACCTTTTGAGCTTCCCTACCTTGTTAATCTATAAACTTTAATCAATGGATTCTTTAACCCAGATCGTACTTGGAGCTGCAGTGGGAGAGGTTGTACTGGGTAAAAAAGTTGGAAATCGAGCTTTGCTATGGGGAGCCGTAGGCGGAACCATACCTGATCTGGATGTTGCTGCTTCTATGTTCTTGGACCCACTTCAGACTTTAGCAGCACATCGAGGATTTAGCCATTCTATAGTCTTTGCTGTCCTAGGAGCTTTCCTGTTTGGTTGGCTGATACATCGGCTCTATCAATCTCCCTTTCATAAGTACGTAGCACTGCTGGGTTGGTTTATGTTGCCTGTTGGAGTTGTCTATTTTGTGTCTCGTATATTTGAAAACGCCAGCTTCAACTTAGTAAGTGGAGGCATTATGGCTCTAATTATAGTAGGAGCATTCATCGCTCTTTACAAAAGATATTTTAGAGGTGAAGAACGAGCATTGCCAGAAGCAAGCCTAAAAGATTGGCAATGGTTGATGTTTTGGGCCGTTTTTACCCATCCATTATTAGACTGTTTTACGACTTATGGCACACAGCTATTTCAACCCTTCTCTGATTATAGAGTAGGGTTTAACACGATAGCTGTCGCCGATCCTTTTTATACACTTCCTTTTCTATTCTGTGTCATTGCCATCTTTTATTATCATCGTAATAGCCAGAAGCGCAGGCGGCTGGCTTGGATAGGTATAGGCATCAGCTCAGTGTATATGCTATTCTGTGTTTTCAATAAATCTCAGGTCAATAATGTCTGGGAGAACACTTTAGCATCGTCAGATATCAATTATAGCAGATACATGACCTCGCCTTCTATCTTGAGTAACTTCTTATGGACATGTGTAGCAGAAACTGATGATGGCTTCGTAACAGGTCAATACTCGATATTTGATAAGGAACCACGTGTGCTATTTGAAAAAATACCACGTAATGAAACTGGTAAAGATTTACCGCTTGATGATCATACTTTTGAGCGGATGAGGTGGTTTAGTAACGACTATTACTCCATCATCAATCATCCTCTAGGATTACAATTTAATGATCTGAGATTTGGTGGATCCACGACCAAAACTGGAGATCGACATTACATCTTTAACTTTATATTGAAAGAAGAAAGTGGCACTTATCGCATGATAGGAAATAATGGTGGTCCACCGCCAGGAGAAGAACAAGAAATGATTTTGATGTTGTGGAATCGAATAAAAGGAATATAGAAGGACCTAATCTAAAATCCCTCTCAAGACCTTTTCTAAGCTTTTATAATTTTCTCTTGATATAGGATGTAGCGGGAGCCTTACTTCATTTGTGCAGAACCCTAATATCTCCATAGCCGTCTTGATACCTACAGGATTGCCCTCTATGTACAACCATTTGTGAAGATCATATATATCTTCATTGATCTGCTTAGCGGTTGCAAAATCACCTTTTAAACCTGCTCTTACGAGATTAGAAAATTGCGTGGGTAGTGCGTTGCCAATGACTGAGATGCCACCATGACCACCGACGGACATCATCGGTACTGTTACTTCATCATCTCCAGAAGTGACAAAGAAGTCTTCAGGCTTGTTTTTGATTATCCTCGTTGTTTGGATCAGATCTCCCGTAGCTTCTTTGATTCCGATGAATTTATCGCTGGCTTCTGCTAATCGCACTGTTGTATTCCATGTAAGATTAGAACCCGTTCTTCCCGGCACATTATAGATAATGATCGGGACTGGACTTGCTTCTTCAAGCGCCATATAATGACGATAGATGCCTTCTTGAGATGGCTTAACATATGCAGGGCTACTGCTTAGGATAGCATCTATGCCTGTAAAGTCAAACTCCTCTATGTACTTCGCTACTTCTAGAGTATTATTTCCTGCAAAGTTGCCGGCTACTATAGGCACTCTCTTGTTTATATGTTTAATTGCGACATCGAGTATGTCACGTGCTTCTTCTTTATTAAGTGTTGCAGTCTCTCCAGTTGAGCCAAGCATCACTAGATATTCTACACCACCTTCGATGGTATGATCTATGATTCTCTCTAATGCTTCAAAGTCAACTTCGCCATTGCGGAAAGGAGTGATTAAGGCAACTCCAGTGCCGATATATGCCTTGTGTTTCATGACGATTACGTTTTTGAGATTACCCGATGACAGGAGGTCTTATCCCAAGTTTTGTTAATGTAGTGTACGTTAGTACGCATTGCTTCTCCAAAGATATACTACTTGCATCTTTTGCATCAATCCAAAGATCTATATCAAGTTCGTCAGGGTCAAGATTACCTAGTGCCATTGCGGATTTTAGTTTGCAATTAGAAGCAGCGCAGAGATACCTCATCAGTGGCAGTCGATCTGGGTCAGACAAAATCAAAAGATCGGTCTTGTTGGAAAGCCATTGGATCAAGATTTCTTGACTAGGTACTCCGTACCATTCGCACTCTTCTCTTTTTATAATGGATACGTGGCTATCTACTTCAGTTACTTCGTTTTTCTCCTGCAGGACATAGATGTCGCAAGCGATATTAAGCTTTGTAAAGTACTTATGGGCTTTATTGAATTGTTCGCTAAGATGATGTTTGCCTGGAGCAAGTATAGTCACAGAGGAAATGGTATTGACCGATTTCTTAGTGGACTCAGACCTTGAACTGATGAGTTTGTTATAATGCTTGTTGTATAACCTATCTCTTAATATGCCCCGCATGAATGTTGCTACTTCTTGGACTTAAAGTTGCCCATTTTTTCATACTTCTTTATACGAGTCTGTACTAGTTCTTCACTGCTTAACGGCAGTAGCTCTTCTAATTGACCTTTTATATGCTTCTTGAGCGTTTTAGCCATCTTTTCTGGGTCTGCATGTGCACCACCAACAGGTTCTTTTACGATGCCATCTATTAAGCCAAATCCCAACATATCATCTGATGTAGGTTGGAGCGCTTCGGCAGCTTGCTCTTTATAATCCCATGTTCTCCATAAGATAGAAGAACATGATTCGGGTGATATAACAGTGTACCAAGTATATTCTAACATGAATACTCGATCGCCGAGTCCGATGCCTAGCGCACCACCTGATGCTCCTTCGCCAATGATATAGCAGAGGATTGGCACCTCCAGCTGTGCCATCTCAAATAAATTAATGGCAATCGCTTCTGCTTGACCCCTTTCTTCTGCTTCTATACCTGGATAAGCGCCCGGTGTATCAATCAATGAGATCACGGGGAAGCCAAACTTCTCCGCCATCTTCATTAGCCTCAGTGCTTTTCGATATCCCTCTGGGTTGGCCATGCCGAAGTTGCGGTATTGGCGCAGTTTTGTATTGGCTCCTTTTTGGTGTCCGATGACCATCACAGTTTGGCCATCAAGATTGGCTAAGCCACCGACGATAGCCTTGTCATCACCAAACTTTCGATCACCATGAAGTTCTGTGAACTTCTTGAACATGGTTTCGATATAGTAGGTAGTATATGGCCTTGCTGGGTGTCTTGAGACTTGTACCTTCTGCCATCTCGATAAGTCGGTATAAAGCTCTTTGCGCTTCTTTCGGATTTTAGACTCTAACTCCTTTGCCTTATCACTTACATCGATATCTCCCTCCTTGTCTAGACCTTTTAGGGTCTCAAGTTGTTCAAAAAGGCTCTCAAGTGGCTGCTCAAAGTCTAAAAAAACCATATCACTGATTTAGTGGCGGCTAAATTAGCAAACTATGGCTTACCTAAAAGTCTTTTTATCTCATTGACGGATATCACACCCTTCTATCGCAGTGATAACAATACATTAAGCCATAGAGATTAAATAAAAACTAACTGTATCTTGACATGATGACGGTAGAAGATATACAGAGGATGATGTCATCAGAGGCTTATGTGGTCGATAAGGCCATAGCGATCTCTATATTTCTATCGATCCAGCTTCAGAAACCTCTATTAATCGAAGGGCCTGCAGGTGTTGGCAAGACTGAGATCGCCAAGGTCATGGCTAAAGCTTTAGATACAGAGCTTATTAGACTCCAGTGCTATGAAGGACTCGATGCCAATCACGCCATCTACGAATGGCACTATCAACGTCAGTTGTTGCACTTAAAGATGTTGGAGCGAGAAGATGCTACAAGACAAGATCTCGATAAGGCGATTTTCTCAGAAGACTTTCTGATGGAGCGACCACTACTGCAAGCGATAAGACAACCGAAGAGTCCAGTTTTATTGATAGATGAAGTAGATCGATCTGATGAAGAGTTTGAGAGCTTCTTGTTAGAGCTCTTGAGTGACTGGCAGATCACGATACCGGAGATAGGTACAATAAAAGCGACTACGCAACCTTATGTCATCCTTACGGGAAATAGAACACGCGAACTCTCTGAAGCCTTGCGCCGCAGATGTCTTTACCTTTGGATAGACTATCCCGACTTTGATAAAGAGTTGATGATTTTAAGATCCAAAGTGCCAGCTGTAGACAAAGAGCTTGGCGTACAGATCTGTAACTTTATGAAGGAGCTGCGCGCTATGAAATTAGAAAAAACACCTGGCGTTGCAGAGACACTTGATTGGGCAGAAGCCCTGGCCACGATGCACTTTGATCACTTGGATAAAGAAGTCATCTCAGATACGCTTGGTGTTATCTTAAAAGACTGGCAAGACATAAGAACGGTTTCTAACTCTCTATCAGAGCTGCTTGAAAGAACAGGCGTTAGATCTAAAATTGGCTGATGGATAGCTTGATCACAAGACAGACCTCCCTCTCGGGAAATGTTATCTTACTTGGCAGATACCTCAGATCAAAGGGGTATAACATCTCGTCATCCGAAGAGTCAGATGCGATGCGCTCGCTCAGTGTGATCAATCTCAAGAGTGAGTACCAATATTGGAACACCTTAAGAGCTGTCTTCTCAAAGAATAAGTACCAATATGAAAACTTTGAAGACCATTATAAGTCCTATCAGCATGAGATGAAAAAGGCTGTAGATAGCAAAGTCAAAACGCTATCGGGAGATAAGAAAAAGCCTGTCAAGTCCAAGACTCCTTCTATAGAAGCCCTTAAGTCATGGCTCTATAATCAGCCGCAAACTGATGAAGTGCAGATGTCTTCTTTTAGTAATGTAGAAGTGCTGGTAAAAAAAGACTTTGCCCAGATGGATCAAGATGAGATGAGGCTGATCCTACAAGTTCTAAGAGAACTGGCAGCAAAGATCTTAAGGAAAAAGAGCCGATCTAAAAAGATATCTCGTAGGCATAGTCAGATAGATCTAAGGCAGACACTTCGACAAAACCTTAGGTCAGGCACTGATATCAATGATATCGTATGGAGTGAGAAAAAGATAAAGAAACTCAAGTTGGTGTTATTGTGTGATGTCAGCCGATCGATGGATCTCTACAGTCGATTTTTTATTCAGATGATTTATGCCTTTCACAAAGGCTCAGATCGGATAGAAACATTTGTGTTTAGCACTGCTTTACATCAAGTCACGGATCTTTTGACCCATCATGATTATGATCAAGCACTTGATAAGATATCAAAGCGAGTTCCTCAATGGTCCGGAGGAACAAAAATCGGAACTTGCTTAGATCGCTTTTTCTCTGACCATGGTCACCATATGTTGGATCGCAAGACGGTAACCATCATTCTAAGTGATGGCTGGGATACAGGAGAAGAGTCGTTGATGAAAGATGCCATGAAGTCCATCTATAAATCATCTCGAAAGGTCCTTTGGCTTAACCCACTGGCAGGTCACCCAGACTTCGAGCCAGAAGTAATCGGCCTTAAGAATGTCTTGCCTTATATCAATGGTCTTCATGCCGCACATAACCTTGTGAGCCTAAAGAAAGTCTTGGCACTATTGTAAGATCTGTCACAGCTGAACAATCAGAATCATTAACTCTTGCTTATGAGTATTTATACCAATGAATATTTGGTGATTAATCCTTTAGCAAAGAATAAATTTCTATTTTGGTTGGCCTGAGAAAACGAATAAGATATAGTCGATGAAAGTTAAGGGAAAACATGTACTCCAAGCGGATGTAGCCACGATATGGCCGATGCTACAAGATGAAGAAGTCTTAGCTCGGATATCTCCAGGAGTGAGTAAAGTAGAGAAGCTGGGAGATGATCAGTTTCGAGCTATATCAGATATAAGTATTGGTCCTGTAAGAGGTTCCTTTGAAGGAGATCTATCTTTGATTGATAAAGTGCCTCATGAAACTATGACGCTAACGCTTGCTCAAAAGAGTAAGATTGGTAATGCTGAAGCCAAGATTGTGATGAATCTCAATCCACTTAGCGAAGATGAAACAGAAGTCAACTATAGCGGAACTGCAAAAGTGTCTGGGAGGTTGGCTACAATGGGACAGCGTATCTTAGGTGGAGTGATCTCGACACTATCAAAACAAGTATTTAAAGAACTAGAAAAAGTTATAGAAGAACGAAAGGCAGATGGAACCTTAGGTGTTGCGGCTAAAGAAGGAGGCATAGTGCAAAATTCTCTTAAGTCCCAAGAATCATCAACTAGTCCTGAGTCATCATCTGAACCAGAAATTATAAAAAGCGCTGTTACTCAAGTTGAAGATATGACATCTGAGTCCTCATCAACTGAAGAGCATTTGCGTAAAGCGTCAACAACACCCGTAGAAGGGGTAGAAATTAGAAAATCCTTTTTCCAAATAATCATCGACAAAATAAAAAGTATATGGAAGTAAAAAT
>CALIHL010000036.1 GCA_938022935.1 uncultured Saprospiraceae bacterium | reverse complement strand
CAAGTATTGTAACTTACTATGAAAGAAAAAGTGAATAACTATCACTAACAAAATATAAGACGTAAGACTGCCCTTCGAGACAGTTCTACTCTTATAATCATCCGTCCGTCAGACTGTGCAAAACCCACCAACTTCTCACTGAAAATTCCAATTTAACCAATTGAAACTCGTATCTTAAGAGGATAATAAAGGAGTCCGCTTACGCCTCAAATTTCCAAGAATAATCGAGATCAATTACAAATGCTATCTATCTCAGAGCATGTCTCAAAGGATAGTTTGGTAAAAGTTATTGATGTATTCATCGTCACTACTGAGTTAAGTGGTTTAGGCTTTCAAGTAAAAGGAAGGAAGACCTACTTTTAAAAAGGGCATTTGCAGTGACGCGCAAACAGCAAACTTTTACAACGCTGTGGGTGATAGCGCTTGCGACTTCCAAAGATTGACTGAATGAATCGTATAACATCCTGACTGGCCAAATCACCAGATAATTATGTCAGCATGAGCATTCATAGACTATTATCCTTCTATCACCTCGCATGTTATTATCTTACCGTTTATAACGATGGTGGTTTATCCAACGACAGTCATCATCCTCAATTCATAAAATGAAAAACATCATAATCCTTTTATCGACAATACTTCTCTTAGGGTGCAAGGATGATTCATCTAAAGAAACAGTAAATCTCTTTGAATACAAAGATAACTTAAGAAGCTCCCCATCATATGACGATGCGCTCAATACATCTGATTCTATTTACAAAAGTGCTACTAAACACCTTATCTCTGATTCACTTTTCAATATCGATAGATACATTCAAACTATTGGGAGTTATAAGGAATCTATAAAAAAGTATTTAACTGAGGAACATGCTGATTCATTGAAACTTGGGATGTTATCAGGTCTTGTCACAAGATTGGATGTTATATCAAAACAAGATGCATTAGCGCTGCTTACTCACGTTGATTCATCCAAAGTAAAAAGTGAACTCTTTGAAAAAGTCAAAGACAGAATATACGGGCTCTCAAAATATGGATTAGGGGATTACATAGACGTTAGAGAAGTATACTCTTACGAAGATGATGAACCCATTCAATTCAATCTCGAATCTGACTACAACATCATCTTCTTTTGGTCTACTTGGTGTGGACCTTGCAAACAATTTTACCCCCAAGTAAATCAGGTTAAAAGCACCTTCGATGAGAACGAGGCCTCAGTTATAGGGTTCTCAATGGATAAGAGTAAGAGGAAATTTCTAAGTCATCAAACTGAAAACAACTTTAAGTTTAAAACATATGCTGATTTAAGAAAGTGGGATTCAAAAAATGCTGCGCAGTTTGGTGTCAAGTTTTTGCCTACAGTTTTTTTGGTAGATAGAACTGGCAAAGTTTTATTAATGAATCCTATCGCAGATCTCAACAGGATCAAATTGAACAAAATCGTCAAGAACCTGCTGGATCAACAAACTAAGGATAACGAGAGTAAGACTTAAACTTTGTGATCACGAGTGCTTCCGTATGACACTTTATTCTCTTACTTATGATACATCGATGACTTGATCGACGCAATACCAATGTTCGGAAATAAAATATTCTTTATCTTGATTATTCTTGAAAGCATAGAAGGACAAATCCTTATTTAGCGCTCATACTTATGATAAAAGCACTTCACATGAACAACAGCATATTAAGAGGCTACTACAGCTTAGTAGCCATTAGTTTTCTACTCTTATTATTGCCATTCAGTCTCTTCAGTCAAGTAGATAAAGAAGCATTAATACAATCACTCGAAGCGAAACAAGATCACTACGCTAACATAGCGCACGAGCTTTGGCTCAATCCAGAATTGGGTTACTTGGAGCATAAGAGTGTTGAGCTCTTGCAAAATGAATTGAAGAAAGAAGGATTTAGTGTTTCATCAGGTGTTGCAGATATACCTACTGCTTTCACTGCTACATTTGGTTCAGGAAGTCCTGTGATAGGTATCTTAGGAGAGTATGACGCCTTGCCGGGGATGTCTCAAGAGGCAGTCGGAGAAAGGAAGATGAGAGTCGATGATGCTCCGGGCCAAGCATGTGGTCATCACTTGTTTGGTACGGGTTCTATGGCAGCGGCCATAGCGATTAAGGATTGGTTGAAGGCCAGTGGACGATCAGGGACTATAAGATATTATGGGACGCCAGCAGAAGAAGGCGGTTCAGGGAAGGTTTATATGGTTCGTGCCGGCTTATTCGATGATTTAGATGCAGTATTGTCGTGGCATCCTGGTGATGCAAATCAAGCTAATCCCAGCACGAACTTAGCCACTATATCAGGCAAATTTAGATTCAAGGGATATTCCGCACATGCGGCCATGGCTCCAGAAAGAGGGCGATCTGCTTTGGATGGCGTTGAAGCGATGAATATGATGGTCAATATGCTTAGAGAGCATACTACAGAGCCAACTCGGATTCATTATGTCATCACTAAAGGTGGCGATGCTCCTAACATTGTTCCGAAGGAAGCGGAAGTCTATTACGTCATCAGGCACAACAATAGAAACGAAGTAAAGGCTGTCTGGGATCGGGTTGTCAAAGCTGGTCAAGCTGCAGCGATGGGTACGGAAACAGAGATGTCTTATGAGATCATCGGTGGGACTTATGATAGGTTGCCTAATGAATCATTAAGCACCATCATGCATAAAAACATGATGCTTGTCGGAGGTGTCAGCTACACAGATGAAGAGAAACAGTTTGCTATGAAGATCCAACAATCTCTAAGCGGCACACCTAAGCCAATAGAAAGTGCCCTGCAAGTTGAACCTATGAAGTTTACGTATGGAAAGGCATCTGCGGATACAGGTGATGTCAGTTGGAATGTGCCACTTGCAGCAGTTAGAGCAGCCACTTGGGTTCCAGGCACACCAGCTCACAGTTGGCAGGCTGTAGCAGCGGGTGGAACAACAATTGGTCATAAAGGAATGATGGTCGCATCAAAAACGATTATGCTATCTGCTATTGATATTTTCATGAACCCTTCACTTTTACAAGGAGCGAGAGCAGAGTTTAATGAAAGAAGAGGACCTGGATTTCAGTATCAAGCTTTGCTGGGCGATAGATTGCCAGCCTTGGATTATAGGAAGTAGCATTATAGATATTCTCAGAAGCAAACACAATCAATAATAATGAAAGTCACCGTCGAAAAAAATGAACAAGTTGCCAATATGGTATTTGGATCTATCTATCCACATTATCTCAGTAGAATAGAGAAAAACGGCAGAACAAAAGAGGAGCTTGATCAAGCAATAAAATGGTTTACAGGTTTGGATCAAGAGGACTTGCAAGCACTCATTGACGAAAAAGCAACTTACCAAACACTTTTTCAAAAAGCCAAAATACACCCTAACGAGCACATGATCAAAGGAGTCGTATGTGGTTATAGAATAGAAGAAATAGAGGAAGAATTTGAGTTGTACAAGCGATGTAGACAAATGGAAAAATTGATTGATGAGTTAGCAAGAGGTCGTAAAATGGAGAAGATTTTGCGTAAGGAGAAAAAGTAGTAACTGGCTCTATAAAGTGATTACAAGGCAAATTTGAGTAAATGAAACGCTCCCCGACCGCAAAGAAGATCCACACACAAGTCAGCCAAGAAACTACCAAGCTCGGTGACTTAAGAAAGATCGCAAAAGAGATCAAAAAAGACCATGACTTAGCTTTACAACTTTGGTCAACAGGTTCTTTCATGTCTCGGCAGCTTGCCATCCTTATCATGGATAAAAAAGAGCTTTCTCCAGAAGTGATAAACCAGCTGGATAAAGACATCTCAAGTCATGATTATAATGATCGACTTCAACTGATAGACTGGCTCATGGCTAATCAGCTCTCTAAAGATAAAAAGACCATTGCCTTAATGGAATCTTGGGAGGGTAGCACTTCATCGCTTCAGCGACGAGTATTCTGGTATTATCAAGCGCGATTGCGTTGGATGGGAAAGACCAACCAAACCAATACTGAGTATCTGTTAGACGCAATAGAGCAGAACCTACTAAAAGAGGCTCCTGAGGTCCAATGGGCGATGAACTATACCGCAGGCCAGATCGGCAAGTGGCAAGAAGCTTATCGCGAAAGGTGTATCTCCATCGGAATAAATACGGGATTATATAAGGATGAGGTAGTTGCAAAGAATTGTACGCCGAGTTATCTCCCGGAGTTTATCAGGATAGAGGTTGGGAAGTTGGATGGGTAGTTATCTCTGGTGTCAAAGTCGTTCCAAACATGCGCCTGTATTCACCAATCAAAAAGAAGTTTCCACTAAATGACACACCTTCTTACATTAGCAATCAAACAAGACAACATGGATTTCTTAGAAGCTTATATGGATATGAAGACTTTACAGTCTTTTCTCTCGCTTGTCTTTTTGTCTGCTATCGTCTTAGGCATCACTGAGTTAGTAATCCATCATTATTATAAGAAGATTAGAAATAAGGGAGAAAGGGGCATGACTCTTTTTAGCTTACTTATAGCAGCTGTCTTTGTTAACTTATTTGGGTTTGTCTTTGTCCCTCTATCGATTGGATTTTTAGCTGTAAGCGCATCATCTTATGCGTTATTGGACTTAGGTGGAACAGGTTCTATAATTAGTTGGGTCGCCGGGTTAATGATTTATGAGCTGAGTCATTGGTTTATCCACATGGCTTCACACAAGGTTCGTCTTCTGTGGTGTATGCATGCGCCCCATCACGCCCCTGAAGACATGAATATTCTTGTAGGACACAATCTATCAGTATTTGAGATCACTTATCTACCCATCTTTCTGGGTGCCGTCCCTGCCTTGCTGGGTGTCGATCCGATTATCATTGTAACCATCAATGTATTGGACCAGATATGGAATATTGTAATCCATTGTAGTGCAGATATGAAGTTTGGCTTCTTAAGGCACTTCATCATCACGCCCGACCATCACAGGGTGCACCATTCTAAAAACTTAGTGTATATGGATACCAATTATACCACTTTGGTATTGTTGTGGGATACGATCCTGGGTACAAGGGTTGATCTAAAAGAAGATGAGCAACCGATATATGGTATCACAAGAGACACCAAAACAGGAAGTTATATCGATACGCATTTTGGTGAGTTTAGGGAGTTATGGCAAGACATCAAAAGCGCCCCTGATCTAAAAGCTATTCTTGGATATATCTGCTTGCCTCCTGGGTGGTCTCCAGACAAAAGTAAAATCAATACAGTAAAGACTCAGAAGATAGCGGCTGGATTAATGAAGGTCTAATGATTCTTAGCCTTGAGAAGGACAAAGCGACCGTTAATCAAACATGGCCAAAAGCTGTTAAACTTAAGCCAGATATCGTTACACCAACTTGGGCGCTACACTATGTATTAAGCGAAGAGAACATCTTCAATGCGAAACTCTTGACGGTCAAAGATTAATTAAAATCGTTCTAACTCGTAGCATCGCTGCTCACAAGTTCCAACAGATCCTCATACAACTCTAAAAACAGTTCATTATAAAAATCAAGATACGCATACAAGTGATCTGCCGCAGCAGCAAAGTCAGAAGGAAAACGTGTCCTTCGATCCATACGAGTCAGGATATTTTCTAATCCTTCTTTGGTGCTATAGGCCATCAAGTATCTATGCTCTAATAAGGCCTCCACGTGTAAGCTAGCTTTCGATGGCAATCTTTCTACTTGGTCAGTCAGACAACCATAAGCGAATGTATGGAAGTCACCTTCTGGTTCTTCAAAAAAAGTGGCCCAGTTGAGCGACAGTAGATGATCATTGAGTATATCAATGACCACTGGCGCATACTTCCGATGATGAGGTCTAAGCTTCTCGACTGCCTTGTGAAATGAATCGTGCTTATCCGTAAACTCATCGATCCTTCTGTGTAGCACGATGCCTTTCATGATATCGTGCGGTACATCTTTCTCTTCTATGCGAGGTATATCATCAGCTATAAAGTTACCCGTCATAATGACTGGATCACGATTAGAAAGAGAAAGATGTGCGAGGTAGTTCAAATTATAACTCTTATTGTTTGTCCCAACCTGCAGGACGCTTTGATCTGATTGGCGCTGCAGGTTCAGGTTTCATCTCAAATGGATTAGCTTTTAACATCTTTAGCGCTTCCATCACCGCCGCTTCTAATTGTGGATCTCTTCCTTGTAACACTTTAGCAGGATCCATGATCACTTCGATGTCAGGCGCGATGCCTTCTCCTTCTACAGCCCAGTTGCCATCTACATCATAGAATCCTCCTCTTGGTGCGACCATCCTACCTCCATCGATGAAAGGCGGTGTATCCCATGTACCTACAAGTCCTCCCCACGTTCGGGTTCCGACCAGTGGACCGATCTTCTTTGCTTTAAACATATATGGCAACAAGTCTCCTCCTGATCCTGCACGTTCATTGATGATCATCACCTTAGGCCCCCAGATACCAGCGATAGGTGTTGTCCAGGGTCTGTTATCTCCAGCCTTACTATTAAAGTATCCAACCATCTCGCGGCCCATGATATCTATCATATAGTCAGCAGCGGATCCTCCTCCATTGTTACGCTCATCGATGATGACACCCTTCTTATCTTGCTGTGAGAAGTAATATCGGTTGAAGTTTGTAAATCCGGCTCCTGAAGTATTGGGCACATAGACGTATGCAAGTTGACCATTAGAAAGCTCATCTACTTTTCTTCTATTGGCTTCCATCCAATCTACCGTCCTAAGTGATCGCTCACTTCGAGTGGGCTCTATTACTATATGCTTTTCCTCTGATGTCATAGTTGACTTCAGCGTTAACTTTACTTGCTGCCCAGCCGTCTCTTCAAAAAACTTATAAATGTTGTCCTTGGCAGAAACACTTTTTCCATTTACGGCAGTGATATAATCACCTTCTGATACATCCAATCCCGGTTGAGATAATGGTGCTACCGTCTGAGGATTCCAATTTTCACCATTGTATATTTTATCTATTTTATAAAGTCCATTTTCTAATTTATAATCAGCTCCTAAGAGCCCCACTCCTACTCTATCCTTATCTGGAAAATCACCACCACTTACATAAGAGTGACCGATAGCCACCTCACCACTCATGATATCAATCACATAGTTAAGATCAGTACGATGACGGACATGATCGATCCAAGGCGCATACCACTCCCAGACTTTATCCCAAGGCGCGCCATGTACATTGTCGACATATAGAAAGTCCCTCATATAGCGCCATCCTTCTTTGAAGATTTGCTTGTATTCCGCTTGAGGATCTACCTTAAGCTTGATGTTCATCTTGAGACCATCTTCCTTAGGATTGGGCTTGCCTGCTGCACCTGAGATACTCCAGCTACCCCCAGTTCTAATCAATACTTTAGAACCATCCGCAGAAGTTCTGATCGTATTGACACCACTACTAAAGAGTGTAAGCTCTTGATCTTCAAATGAATATCGAGACAAGTCTGCACCACCATCTCCTATCTGCCATACAAAGACATGACCTTCTGGACCTCTTTCTAATCCTTCATATTCGCCAGAGACATCGCGAACTGCAACCACGCGAGATTGGATACCATCAAAATCTATCTCGACTTCTTCCTCCTCTTCTTTTGATGATGCTTCATCTTCTTCCTCCGAGTCTTCACCCTCATTTTCATCATCTTCCTCCTCATCACTTTCATCAACTTTCTCGTCATCACTTTCTAATAAGAGCGGCGACTTTCCATCCTTCTGAAGTACAGTGACATAAAGCGTTCGCGATACTGACGGATCATAAGAACTCATATCCAACCATCCCGATGCCAATCCATAATCTGTACTGGCGAGATAATATAAGTACTCCCCACTCTGGTCAAATACTGGCGTAACAATATCTGCAAGACCATCTACAACTTGGTGCTTTTGCTTCGTCTTTGTATCATATATAAAGACAGACTTGAAGTGACTGTCCTGCTGCTTTGGATAGACGATGTATCGAGAATCTGGCGACCATTTTGGATTCATAGTTCGATTAGGATGAGCGTATCTATCCGTATCCACTTTCGTAAATACGCCTGTCTCAAGATCGATGTACCAGATGTTATAATGTGTATCGCTAAAGGCAATCTTAGTGCCGTCTGCCGACCAGTCTGGCACAAAGTAAAATGTGTTACCAGGACCGTTGTATTCTTTTTCGACATTGCCGAACTGATCAGCGATTATAAGTTTATACTCGCCACTGGCATCGCTGAACCATGCTATCTTATCTCCTTTTGGGCTCCAGATAGGTGTCCGGTCAGCAACATCAGATGAACTGGTTATATGACGCACACTTCCCTTCTTAGCAGGCACTGTAAAGATCTCTCCTCTATGTTCAAAGATGGCGCGCTTGCCATTAGGCGAAAGGTTAGCATTTTGCAATTGAAAAGCTTGAACATGCTCCCAGCGTTCCATCGCAAAGTTCATATCACCCTTTACATCAAATCTCAATTGAGTCGCTGGCCCCGTCGCTCCCTTCAGCATATGTAGATATCCGCCCTGCTCATATATGATATCATTGCCATGGGCATCCAAGCTCTTGATATCAAAGACTTTATGAAAAGTGATCTGCTCTTCTGTATCCGTCGTTATGTCATAAGACCAGATATTACTTACGTAGTCGCGTTCTGACAAGTAGTAAATCTTAGATCCTATCCATACAGGATCAAGGTGTCTTTCTTTATCTTTTTGTGGCGTTCTCTCTAACTGACCTGAGTTCAAGTCTTGGATCCATATCGGCATCGCTTGCCCTCCTCTATAGTTACGCCATTCTGGATCCCATGAAGTGATTGGTGTGTAAGCAAGGTATTTGCCATCAGGCGATATCTCGCCATAAGCAGCCCGCGTCACATGTAAAGGCTCTGGAAAAGCGCTCTGAGGATCTATCTCATATAGCGAGTTAGTCTCTGTAGGATGTGCCATCCTTCCTGATCTAAAGACAACCGCGCCCTCAGGTGTCCAGCCCTGCACAGCATCATAGCCAGGATGCCAAGTCAATCGATCTGGATGCCCTCCATCAGCAGAGACGACATAGACATCCATGTTACCACCATATTCTGCAGAGAAAGCGATCCACTTTCCATCTTGCGAGAAATGAGGGGAGATCTCTGAACCTTCATTGGAAGTAAGCCTTACGGCATCTCCGCCTGCTCTGTCAGCGATCCACAGATCATCTGCATATGCGAAGACTACTTTGTCTGCTGAGATAGTAGGCTGCCTAAGTAGCTGAGTCCCCTGAGCAAAGAGGCTTTGCCCTACAAGAAGGGTGATGACAATTATCGAGTATAAGCGATAGTTATTCATGTGATTTTCTTTTTATTCTTATGGTTTAGATGATGTTGTAGCAATATAGGGAGACAGATGCGTCTTCTTACAATCATGAGATGCATTACTTGAAATGGTTCAACTTCCTCCGCTGATGATCCAACACCGTAAGATAGGCTTCATCTGTACGCTAATACCGTTTGATTTTATTATTACCATTGACAACATGAATAATCACATTTATTCCTGTTGAGGTAGAGCTGAACTTTCCAATATCACAGAATTCTGTGAAATTTCTTTTTCATAGTATTCTGTGAGGTTTGAGTTTCAATTTGAATCCAACTTTGGTTTAGATAAAACCTACTCACATATGAAACACTCTTTATTATTATTCATATTAATATCTCTGCTAAACAACCCATTATTCTCTAATACATTCACTTGCGGCACCATCTATGTGAATCAAGGTGCCCTAGGTGCTAATGATGGGACAAGTTGGGATGATGCGTATACTGATTTACAAGATGCGCTAAGTGAAGCTCAATTATGCGATAATCCTACAACAGAGATCTGGGTCGCCAAAGGAACCTACTTTCCTAGCTTAGATCGATTGGGCGTTCCCACGAATGTACCTCAATTGAGAACTTTCGTCATTAACTTCAGAGTGAAACTATATGGGGGATTCGCTGGTCATGAGACCGATATGTCACAGCGAGTATTGCATTTACATGAAACCAGATTGAGTGGAGACCATTTATCAAATGATGTACTTATTACGGATATCAATAATCCATCTTTCCCTGCAAGTTCCAATACTGAAAATAGCTATAACGTTATGAGGATCAGCTCTGAGCGAAGGATTCGGATCGATGGGTTTACATTCATAGGTGGCAATGCCAGCGATAATGTTGATTTTACACAAGGTACTGGGGGAGCCGTTTACATCAATTCCGGCAACAATACTTCTGGCTCTTTAGATTGTTGGATAACACGATGTACATTCAAGCATAATACTGCCTTATTCGGTGGTGGGGCCATCTATAATAATGGCGAGCTATATCCATCTAATCCCTTAATCGAGGCTTGCATATTCGCATCTAATGCTTCTCAATCTAGAGATGGAGGTGCGATATACAATAAAGCTACTATTTTCAATGTGGCTAGTCCAAACATAAAATCCTCATTATTCCATAATAACTTTGCTGATAATCGTGGAGGAGCGATCTATAATCTTAGTTCAGGAGGAGGTTCATTTAGCCTACCTTTTATCGATAACTGCACATTTGCAGGCAACTCTGCTGGTATAGATGGTGGTGCTATATTTAGCTATTTGAATTCCCCAGGCGCAGGAGCAACTCCTGAAATTTTATTGAAAGAGAGCATATTCTATGAAAATACCGCCAATGGCTCCTCTAACTCCTTCAGCGCAGCCAATGTAGGCTACGATCCTCAATACTGTAATTATCCAGAAGCTCCACCAAACAATAATTTCAATAACACATCGGTAGATCCTTTATTTATGGGACCTGAGAATTTTCGATTACAAGCTAATTCCCCTTTAATTGACCAAGGCGAGCCTTTTTCACTAGTTAGTCCTCCACCA
>CALIHL010000035.1 GCA_938022935.1 uncultured Saprospiraceae bacterium | reverse complement strand
CATAAAATATTAGCTAGTCCTTTTTATGATTCAAATCAGTTTTAAAGATGTCAACTTCAACATCATTACTTTGAGTAGGCCCAGGTGTACTTCTACCATCTACAACGATCTTCTGAAGTAAAGCCGTCATTGACTCCACTTTTTCTGTCTGACTAGTATAAAGATTAGTGGTCTCTGAAACATCCTCTTCCATATTATACAATTGCATCTCTGGCAGTCCTTGTTTCGTAGCAGGTATATCATTAGGTGCAGACCATCCGCCTGAACCTGGTGCAAGAATTAACTTCCAATCTCTATCTCTGATTGCAAATCTTCCATTTATAGAATGATGTACTACACTTGACCTCGGTTGAGGAATCTCTTCGCCCTTCAAAGCTGGAAGAAAACTCCAACTGTCTTCAGCAACATCAAAAGGCAACTCGACAGAAACAAGTTCTGCAAAAGTCGCCATCATATCAGTCAAACAAACGAGCTGATCACTTTTAGAACCGGATTGTACAACGCCCGGCCAACGAACTATAAAAGGTACTCTATGTCCTCCATCCCAGATATCTGCTTTTGAGCCACGAAATTGTGCACTTGGGAAATGGCCTTTTTCTTCAAGTGCTTTAATATTTGCAGCTCGTGATGTGCCATTGTCCGAACTGAAAATAACTAACGTGTTATCAGAAAGATCATTTCGTTTAAGTGCTTCGAGAACAGCGCCAACGGAGCCATCAGTCTGTGCGACAAAATCACCATATGAACCTAACTCTGTTCGGCCTTGAAATTCTTTAGATGGCACAATTGGTGTATGCGGTGAGTTCATTGCGAAATAAATAAAAAACGGTTTTTCATTTTTACTATCATCTGTTTTTTGATCAATTAGCTCTACCACTTCATTAGTCAAAGTTGGAAGCACTTCTATAACATCAATCTCTTTTTCAATTACATCATCTCTGAAGATGCTACTCATCTCTCGAGAATGATGAAACCCAAAGTAAGAATCAAATCCCCGCGTTATAGGCCCTTCTAATATTTTCGTTCCTACTGGATATGGCGCTGGCCAAAAAGAATTAGTCCGCTTACTTAAGACTACATTTTGCAATTTCGCAGGTACCATGTACTCATGTTCAAGGTGCCACTTACCAACTAAAGCTGTGCTATATCCTGCTTCTTTTAACAGTGCAGGAAGTGTTAGTCTACCTTTTGCAATTAGGGACTTGTTACCTCCAGTTACCACACCTTGTTGCAGTCTTGTTCTCCAGTTGTATCGACCAGTCAACAATGCATATCGAGATGGTGTACACACTGATGAAGTAGTATGAGCATCAGTAAACACTTTACCTTCTTTCGCTAATCTATTGAGATGAGGAGTTGGAATATTGCTTCGATCTGGATTTAAAGCTTCTATCTCTCCATAGCCCATATCATCAGCATAGATAAAGACGATATTGGGTTGATCAGAAGGTTGCTTTGTCGCTACATCTTCTTTTTTAGAATTACAAGCTAAGAGCATACAACTGATAATCAAAAGCGAAAGCCAATTTGTTATGCTCATGTTGTTATCAGAAAAGATCATATTTTCTCAAGTGAGGATTATAATTTGGAGAACCCAAAAAACTAACGTGTTAGGTTCTTCGCCTTCAAATATCGATTAAGGCTTTCCTCATTGGCTTCATCACTATCCCCATACTGGACCCTAAGTTCTTCTAATTTTTTATGCATCTCTTGTTGCACTTCGGCATAAGCTGCGTCATCATAGATGTTATTCATTTCTGTAGGGTCTTTTTCTAAATCATACAACTCCCAGTAATCGAGATCGTAGTAGAAGTGCATCAACTTATAGCGATCAGTACCTACTCCATAATGGCGATTGACACGATGCTCTCCTGGGTATTCGTAGTAAGCATAATAGATCGCTTCTCGCCATTCATCAACTTTCCCATTGACCAGATCTTTAAATGACTCACCTTGTATCTCCTCTGGTATATCAACTCCAGCGTAATCTAAAAAGGTTGGAGCAAAATCTAAATTTTGCACAAGCTCATCTACAACTGTTCCTGGCTTTATCTCCTTGGGATATTTAACCAACAGCGGCATTCTAAATGATTCTTCATACATAAATCGCTTATCAAACCAACCATGCTCTCCCAAGTAAAAACCTTGATCTGAAGTATAAACTACAATCGTGTTTTCTTCTAAATCGTTTTCTTTCAAATAATCCAACACTTGACCTACACCATCATCTACGGATTGTATCGTGCTGAGATAATCTCTTATATATCGATTGAACTTCCATAGTGCAAGCTCTTCGCCTTCTCTTTTTGTAGATTTAAAATCTTCGATGATCGGATCATAGTACGCATCCCAAGCAGCTTTTTGCTCTTCCGTCATTCGATCATATCTACCTTGAAAAGCCTTCCGATATCTTGTTTGCAATTCTTCTTCTTTGTCTAACATCTTTAAGTCATAGACAACATCTATATCTTTATAAATAGACATCTCTTGTCCAGCCGCAGCAGGTCTACCCTCATAATCATCAAAAAAATTAGCAGGTGGGTCGATCTGTACTGTATCAAATAGGCCTAGATACTTTTCTTCTGGCATCCAAGTACGGTGAGGCGCTTTTTGATGATAGAGCATTAAGAAAGGCTTCTCTTTATCTCTTTTAGTATCCAACCAATCGAGTACAATATCAGTTGTGACTTGAGTGATATAACCGGGGATGGTTTTCTTTATACCATTTTCTATAAATACTGGAGAGTAATATTGCCCTTGCCCTGGAAGTACATTAGAATAATCAAACCCTTGTGGTAGGCCATCCAAGTGAATCTTACCAACAAGAGCCGTCTGATAACCTGATGCTTGTAGTGACTTCGCGAAGTTGTCTTGATCCCAGTCAAAAGGATTGATGTTATCTACCTTTCCATTGATATGACTATACTTTCCAGTTAACATCACTGCACGGCTTGGTGCACAAATAGAGTTAGTCACATAACTCCTCGTGAAGAGCGCACCTTCTTCTGCTATCCGATCGATATTGGGTGTGTGATTGAGACCTGTGCCATACGCACTGACTGCCTGATATGCATGGTCATCACTCATGATGAATACTATGTTGGGGCGAGTAACCTCAGCTACATCTTCATCACAACTCTGCAAGGCTGGCAGTACAAGGGCTAAAAGCAAAAGCCGAAGGCAAGTCATTTTACTATTATTCATAAGGAAGCATTTGTCAAGATGTACTTGAGACACTTAAAGTAAATAAAAAATGGTGCAATCCATTTGGCAATGATGCTTAGATCGTTTTGAAGAAAGCAGATTAGGCTGTTACATCTCATAAGAAGTTCTGTCAAGGAAAAATGACAATCACATGTATTATATGAGTACCAACAAGCGATTAGATAGAGATTAATGTTTGTAAAAATGTATATTGTTCTTAACGAAGATTTGACATGAGCAACCAACAATCGATACCTGTTGTCAGCAGGGAGTTACTAATTCCTTTCATTTTGATCACCAGCCTATTTGCGTTGTGGGGATTTGCTAATGACATTACTAATCCTATGGTCTCCGCATTTAAGAAAGTACTGGAGCTAAATAATACGCAAGCCTCTTGGGTTCAGATGGCCTTTTATGGAGGTTACTTTACGATGGCGTTACCAGCCGCTATCTTTGCTAAGAAGTATTCATACAAGACAGGCATATTGATTGGATTAGCGTTATATGCTTTGGGTGCCCTATTGTTTTATCCCGCTGCTGCTTATGAAGAATTCGGATTCTTCCTTGCAGCTCTATACATTTTGACATTTGGTTTAGCTTTTTTAGAAACAACTGCCAATCCTTTTATTCTATCTATGGGCGCGGAAGAAACAGCTACTCAACGGCTTAATTTGGCGCAAGCCTTTAATCCTCTTGGAGCGTTGTCAGGGCTATATGTCGCCCAAAACTTCATACTTGGATCACTGCAATCAGACGACATCGATGCAAATGGTCAGAGCATCTATGACTCCTTGTCAGAAACAGCGAAGGCAACGATGAGAACCTCTGACCTCATGGTCATTAGAAATCCATATGTAATCCTAGGCATCGCGATAATTATAATATTCTTCATCATTCTAATTGTAAAGATACCTGAAGCCGAAGAAGAAGATGACGGAAGCTCTATAGCCAGCTCAATTGCGAGAATTTTTAAAATAGCGAAGTTTAGAGAAGGTGTGATTGCACAGATGTTTTACGTAGGTGCACAAATCATGTGTTGGACATACATCTACCAATATGCCGAAACCCTCGGCATAGACAATCAATCTGCGGTACCATATGCCATGACTGCATTGGTTATATTTTTAGTAGGTCGTTGGGTCTGTACTTATTTGATGCGATTTATAAGTGGCGGAAAGCTCCTACTCTACATGTCTTTCGCTGCTATTGCATTTACTTTAGGAGCCATCTTTGTACAAGGCATGGTTGGATTATATAGTTTAGTTATGATCTCGTTTTGTATGTCTCTGATGTTTCCTACTATTTATGGGATCGCCTTAGAAGGTATGGGTGATGACTCTAAATACGGGGCAGCATTTTTAGTAATGGCCATCGTAGGTGGTGCGATTATGCCAACTGCCCAAGGAATGATATTAGATTTAGGTGGCATCGGATATGCAGATACTCGTATACTTGGTGTACCAGAGGTAAACTTTTCATTCGTATTGCCACTCTTCTGTTTTCTAATTATTGCTCTTTATGGTTATCGTTGCCATACAGGTAAAAACGCATTAGGATAAATATTTTAATTATATGGAATTACAATCCCGAGTTCGGATCACTGGTTTAGAGGTGAAAGATATTAGGTTTCCCACCAGCAAATCGTTAGATGGCTCAGATGCCATGAATCCTGATCCGGATTACTCCGCGGCATATGTGATTCTAAAGACTGATCATCCCGACAACTTGGAAGGCCATGGACTGACTTTTACAATTGGAAGAGGCAATGAGCTTTGTACTGCAGCGATAGAATCACTTTCTCACTTAGTGGTAGGTAAGAACATGAATGACATAGCCGCTGACATGGGCGGTTTTTGGAAAGAAATAACTGGAGATAGTCAATTGCGTTGGCTTGGCCCTGAGAAGGGGGTGATCCACTTATCCACGGGAGCAATTGTAAATGCTGTTTGGGACCTTTATGCTAAAATAGAAAATAAACCGCTATGGCTCTTGCTCGCAGAGATGACACCTGAAGAGTTAGTCTCTTGTGTTGACTTCACTTACATAACTGATGCCATCACTAAGAAAGAGTCCTTGGCCATGCTAAAAGAAAAGGCTGCAACAAAAAATAAAAGAATAAGCCATCTTAAAGAAAATGGTTATCCAGCATATACAACTTCTGCAGGTTGGTTAGGATATTCTGATGAAAAAATGAGACGGCTCTGCAGAGAGGCTAAAGAGGAAGGCTTCACTCATATAAAAATGAAAGTCGGCTCTAATCTTCAAGATGATATGCGGCGTGCTTCTATCATCAGAGAAGAGATAGGAGATGATCTGAAGCTGATGATGGATGCCAATCAAAAGTGGGATGTAGACGAAGCTATCGCCAATATGAAAGAGTTGGCTATTTACAACCCTTACTGGATAGAAGAACCAACGAGCCCAGATGATGTCTTAGGACATGCCAAGATTGCAAAAGCAGTGGCACCCATAAAAGTTGCAACGGGAGAGCACTGTCAAAACAGAGTTGTCTTTAAACAACTTATGCAAGCCAATGCCATTGAAATCTGTCAGATAGATAGTTGTCGAGTTGGTGGCGTCAACGAGATATTGGCCATCCTATTGATGGCGGCGAAGTTTGATATACCAGTCTGCCCTCATGCTGGCGGAGTTGGTCTATGCGAATATGTTCAGCACTTATCAATGATCGACTTCATTGCCATAAGCGGTACGATGGAAAATAGAATCATAGAATATGTAGATCATCTGCATGAGCACTTTCATGATCCTGTTGTGATAAAAAATGGTCATTATATGCCGCCAACTATGTCAGGATACAGTATCGAAATGAAAGAGGAATCGATGGCTACATATAGTTTTCCTGATGGACCAATTTGGAAAGAAGAAATAATGTAACAGTTAGGATAAGGTTCTTATTTGGAATCAAAAAAGCACAAATGAATGGGTAAATTTAGCTTAGAAAATAAAACGGCAGTAGTCACCGGAGGAGGAAGTGGAATAGGAAGATCCATATGTGAAACTTTTGCAGCTATGGGGGCTTTTATCCACATCTTGGATATGAACGAAGTCGAAGGTGCTAAAACAGTTAACGCTATTACTCAGAAGAGCCAAATAGCTCATTTTCATAAATGTGATGTGTCAGATGGAAAAGAAGTATCAGCTATCCTAGAAAAAGTTAATGCTTCCAACAATGGTATCGACATTCTAATTAATAATGCTGGTATTGGTTTTGTAGGCAATGTCGAGGGCACTACAGAAGCAGATATGGAACGCCTTTATAATGTTAATGTAAAGGGTGTTTTTAATTGCATCAAAGGAGTGATCCCATTTATGAAAGCAAAACAAGGTGGAGTGATCCTCAATATGGCATCTATTGCGGCTACCGTTGGGATATCTGATCGGTTCGCTTACTCTATGACTAAGGGTGCCGTGTTAACTATGACCTACTCGATAGCCAAAGACTATCTTGAGCATAACATAAGGTGTAACAGCATCTCTCCTGCAAGAGTACATACAACCTTTGTGGATGGCTTCATCGCAAAGAACTATCCGGGACGAGAGAAAGAGATGTTTGAGACATTGTCAAAAACTCAACCAATTGGCAGAATGGGTAAGCCTGAGGAGATTGCTAACTTAGCACTCTACTTATGTTCAGATGAAGCGGCGTTTGTTACTGGAACAGACTTTCCAATAGATGGAGGGTTTATTAAATTAAACGGATAAGAAGTTAAAAGAATAGGATATGAAATTAATAAGATTTGGTGCGTCTGGACAAGAGCAACCTGGAGTTGAGTTGGCAAATGGTAGTCGTATAGACACTTCTGCATTTGGTGAAGATTATAATGAGAGATTCTTTGAAAATAATGGTCTTGACAGGTTAGAAAAATGGCTCGAAACTAATCAAAGTAGCTGTCCATCAATCAGCAATGATATAAGACTGGGGCCACCAATAGCACGACCGTCCAAAATAGTCTGTGTCGGCTTAAACTATGCGAAGCATGCATCCGAAAGCGGCATGGCTGTACCTGGTCAACCTGTATTATTTTTTAAAGCCAGTTCTTCTATCATTGGACCCAATGATGATGTTATGCTTCCTATGGGAAGTCAAAAATCAGATTGGGAAGTAGAGCTTGCTGTTGTCATAGGAAAAAAGACATCACATGTGTTGGAGGAAGAAGCTATGGAATATGTTGCAGGATACATGCTACACAACGATGTAAGCGAAAGAGAATTTCAATTAGAAATGGAAGGGCAATGGGTCAAAGGAAAGAGTTGTGACACATTCGCTCCGATAGGTCCTTATATGGTGACAAAAACGGAAATATCTGACCCTCACAATCTTAATCTCTGGTTGGAGCTCAATGGCGAAAAAATACAAAATAGTAGCACTTCTGATTTCATATTTGATATACCTCAAGTTGTTAGTTATATAAGCCGATTTATGACTTTGCTTCCAGGAGACATTATCTCTACAGGGACTCCATCGGGCGTGGGATTAGGCTTTGATCCCCCAAAGTATTTGAAAGCTGGAGATATTATGGAGTTAGGTATTGAAGGCTTGGGTATATCTCGACAGAAGGTTGTTCCTTTTCATAAAAACGCATAATCATGATGATTGACGCGCATCAACACTTTTGGCTTTTCGACCCAGTTCGAGATGACTGGATTGATGATACGATGCAAGTCATTCGTAAAGATTTTTTGCCTTTAGACTTACAACCAATATTAGAAGAACACAGTATAGATGGATGCGTAGCAGTACAAGCAAATCAATCAGAGACTGAGACAGCGTTCTTGCTTCAATTAGCTGAAGAAAATGAATTTATAAAAGGCGTTGTTGGCTGGGTTGATCTAGTAGCTGAGGACCTTAAGGATAGACTTTCTCATTATTCTAAAAATCCTTACTTCAAAGGTGTTAGACATATAGCTCAAGGGGAAGCAGATGATTACTTTCTTCGCAAAGATGTACAGAAAGGAATTGAACAGTTGGCGCAATTTGATCTGACCTATGACATATTGATATATGGACATCAGCTGCCTGCTGCCTTTGAGTTAGTCCGCCTATTTCCTAAACAGAAATTTGTCGTGGATCATATAGCCAAGCCAAAAATATCAGAAGGTTTGGATATTACGTATAAGCGAAATATTGAGAAGATGGCCTCCTTTTCAAATGCATCCTGTAAGCTCTCTGGCATGGTTACTGAAACAACAGAAATGACATGGGTCAAGAGTGACTTTACACCTTTTATGGATTTGATCTTTTCAGCATTTGGAACTGACAGAGTCCTATATGGGTCTGATTGGCCCGTTTGTCTTTTAACTGCAACTTATCAAGAACAACTTTCAATTGTCCAGAGTTACATTTCGACTTTTTCAGATGATGAACAAACTAAAATAATGGGTGGCAATGCTATCAATTTTTATGATCTGGAAACTCTTGAAACTACAAAGTCGACGAACTAATTCTGATATTACGAACACTTGACAATATGGACTTACATCTTAAGAATAAAATAATTATTGTAACAGGAGGCTCAAAAGGAATTGGTTGGGGCATTGTCCAATCATTGGCTGCTGAAGGAGCAACGCCAATTATAATAGGAAGAAAGAAAGAAGATGTACTCAGTGCTGTTCAGAAGATAAAAGAAAGCGGAGGAAATGCTTCTTTCGCAATTGCTGAGCTTACCGATCCAGAACAATGCAAGAGTGCAGTATCTAGTGTTGTTGAAGAGTTTGGTTGTATCGATGGCTTAGTGAACAATGCTGGTGTGAACGATGGCGTTGGATTAGAAAAAGGAAACTATAGTGACTTCATACGATCGATAGAAAGAAATGTAGGCCACTACTACACGATGGCTCATCTGGTGCTACCCTATTTAAAAGAAGTAAAAGGTGCTATAGTCAATATTGGTTCTAAAACTTCAGTAACCGGCCAAGGAGGAACCTCCGGATATGCCGCAGCCAATGGTGGACGCAATGCACTAACACGTGAGTGGGCTGTCGAACTACTACCATATAGTATCAGGGTAAATGCAGTGATTGTAGCAGAATGTTTCACACCACTCTATGACCGTTGGATCAAAACTTTTAATAATCCAGAAGATAAACTTGCTCGTATCACAGAAAAAATCCCATTAGAAAATAGAATGACAACTAGTAAAGAAATCGCTGATACTGTTGCTTTTTTGTTATCAGATAAGTCAAGCCATACAACTGGTCAATTAATTTTTGTAGATGGCGGATATACTCACTTAGATAGAGCACTATAAATAGATCAAAGAAAAATCTGTGACTACCAAAAAATTACAAAAATACTGTTACGCACTAGACCTAAAAGATGATGACAGATTAATCGACGAGTATAAAGAATAC
Source organism: uncultured Saprospiraceae bacterium (assembly GCA_938022935.1). Taxonomy (GTDB): domain Bacteria; phylum Bacteroidota; class Bacteroidia; order Chitinophagales; family Saprospiraceae; genus JAJRXG01. Next base: position 13,220 of record CALIHL010000035.1, on the reverse strand, counting down.
CATCGTTCGATATGGCCTGAAATAACAGCGGGCATCAAAGAGGCAGGGGTAAAAGAAATGGAAATATACTTAGTAGCCAATCGTCTCTTTATGATTATGACGGTGTACGAATCATTTTCCTTTGAGCAAAAAGCATCCATGGATCTCAACAATCCTAAGGTTCAAGAATGGGAAACCTTGATGTGGAATTATCAACAAGCTTTACCCACTGCCAGAGATGGTGAGAAATGGTTATTGATGGATAAAATATTCGAGTTACACTAAAGTGGTCTATGACAAAATAAACGCTACCACTTAATGGCCAGCTTTCCCATCGTCTTTCTCATCTCCAAATTACTATGCGCTTTTGCAAAATCCTCTATAGGGTACAATCCCCCTTCTTTAGGTTGGATCACTCCTTCTTCATATAACGCAATAGCACCTTTCAGAACTCGATTTATGATCTCAGGTTTGTCATCTGCGATCCTCAACATATTCACAGCTATCATAGACTTTGAAGGATCCAATAATGCTATCGGATGAAATATACCAAAGCCCAGTCCTACTCCTATTTTAGAAAATACATTTTTAGCACTGGTCATAGCCGATGCACCAAAGAGTATGATACGGCCACCAGAATTTAATAGCTTAAGTCCTTTTCTAACAGAGCTTCCTCCTATCGCATCAAAGACAATATCAAGACCTTTTACATCGGCTTTCTTAAGTATCGCACCTATCTCTTTTTCAAATTTTTTAGACCTATAGTTGATAGAGTAATCAACACCAATGGATTTTAAATATTCTAATTTTTCAGCCGATCCAGCAGTACCAATTACGATGGCTCCTTTTGCTTTAGCCATCTGACAAAGTAGGCTTCCAACACCTCCTGCCGCCGCATGAACTAATACATGATCACCTTCAAAGATATTGACCAACTCATGAGCCATATAGTAAGCTGTGCCTCCCTGTGTTGCAAGCGCCGTTGCAATAACTGGTGGCATATCATCATTGATCTTAACGACTCCGCGATAATCTGTAGATACATACTCACCATATCCTCCAAAGCGCGTCAGTGCGATCACTCTATCTCCTTCTTTAAGATCAGTATCTACATCACTGTTGATAGCATCTACAGAACCGACTACATCATAACCTAAAATGGCAGGCTTCTTAGGCGCATCAGGATATAAACCCAATCGTGCCATCACATCAGCAAAGTTGAGCCCAAAGGCTTCACTTTTAATTCTGATCTCAGATGGGCCTACCTCTGGAATATCCGCTTCTTTTAATGCTAATGCTTTTTCAGCCTTTCCATTTTTAACCAAGTATAATGCTCGCATATGACAAAGCTAAAAACTCTGGCTTTATGATCTATTCTGATTGATATTTCGTCATGGTTTATGACATCTATATCTCTGTAATGCTTAGCGCTTATATTTGTGATGTAGGTATGCCTTTATGATAAGATTCACCCGATTATACCAAGAGCTTGATAGCAGCACCAAAACCAGTGTTAAGCTCAACGCTCTTACTGATTATCTATCATCTGCTCCAGATGAAGATAAACTTTGGGCGATCGCTTTGTTTACGCATAGAAGGCCACGAAGGACTATCCAAACCAGCTTTCTAAGATCTTGGGCCGCGGAGGTAAGTGGAGTCCCTGATTGGTTATTTGAAGAAAGTTACCATATCGTTGGAGATCTTGCTGAATCTATAAGTCTAATCTTACCGCAGTCCAAGAAGAAGGAAGAGAAAAGTCTAAGTGAGTGGATCCTGAACATCATAGATCAAAAAGAAAGAAGCGAAGAAGAAAAGAAGGTATTCATACTTGATGCTTGGTCAGGACTGTATCAAGATGAGCGATTTATATTCAACAAGTTAATCACTGGGGGATTTCGAATCGGTGTCTCACAAAAGATGATCAACAAAGCTTTGTCAAAAGTTTTGGATGAGGATGAAAATAAGATTGCTCATAGACTGATGGGAGATTGGTCTCCTCAGAGCACAACATACAGCGAGCTCTTGCTCCATGCTGATTGGAAGAGTTATGCGTCAAAGCCCTACCCTTTCTACTTAGCGTATGCTTTAGATAATGATATCGAAGAGCTTGGATCACCTGAAGAATGGCAAGCAGAATGGAAATGGGATGGCATAAGATCACAATTTATAAAACGCAATAGTGAATTGTTCTTATGGTCTCGCGGAGAAGAATTAGTAACGGATAAGTACCCAGAGTTTCATCCGCTAAGTGATATCACTTTAGATAACTTTGTTATAGACGGAGAACTGCTCGTGTTCAAGGACGATACGATCAGACCATTCAACGAGCTCCAGAAGAGAATAGGCAGAAAGGTAGTTGGCAAGAAGATCCTAAAAGATTATCCATGCGTGATATTCGCTTATGATCTTTTAGAATATGAAGGAGAAGATCTGAGAGAAAAGTCACTAACAGAGAGACAATTATTATTAGAAAGTGTAGTTGCAAAAATCAATGAAGAAAAACCTGGTCTCATATATCTCTCTACGCCTTTAGAGTATGACTCATGGTCGCAACTGGCTAACATCAGGAGCAAGGCACGACTGATGAAGGCAGAAGGCCTAATGCTTAAGCTGAAAAGCGCTCCGTATAAAAGTGGTCGTAAAAAAGGAGAATGGTGGAAGTGGAAATTAGACCCTTACACCATAGATGCTGTGATGCTTTATGCCCAGAGGGGTCATGGGCGTCGTTCTAATCTTTTTAGTGATTTTACATTTGCTGTTTGGAAGGGGGATGGAACACTCGTTACTTTTGCCAAAGCATATAGTGGACTGACGGATAAAGAGTTTGCAGAAGTGACTCAGTTCGTCAAGAAGAATACGATTGAAAAGTTTGGACCTGTACGATCAGTGAAGCCAGAACTTGTTTTTGAGATTGCCTTTGAAGGCATCAATATCTCAAAGCGTCATAAGTCAGGAGTTGCTTTAAGGTTTCCAAGGATAAAGAGGTGGCGACGAGACAAACCAGCTAAGGAAGCCAATACACTAGCAGATCTTAAGGCTTTAATTGGTGATTGAGTGAATTGATGAGTGACTAATATCTTTTTTCTCGTGCCATTTTGGCGATTACGTTATAGTATACTTTTGGTAGAAACTTTCTAATCATGACATTTCTAACTTCTTTGCCGCCGATGAGGGCTTCGTAAGTATTGTTGTTGATCGCTTTTATAATTTTGGAGGCGCACTCTTCTGGAGACATTCCTTTGTCTTGATTAGGGTCCATGACACCGTGCTTTTCACCTTTGGAGTTTAATGCGTTGATAGAGATGTCCGTTCTTATATATCCTGGGCAGATGACATTGACATGGACGCCTCTGTCTTGCACTTCTGCCCTTAGTGCATCATAAAATCCTTGAAGTGCATGCTTGGTCGCTGCGTAAGATGATCTACCCGGCGTGCTCAACTTTCCAGCGACACTGGAGATAATAACCAGACTACCTGTCTTCCTTTCTAACATAGACGGAAGCACTGCTTTTGTAATCGCAATATTACCAAAGTAGTTGACTTCAAATAGTCTTCTGTCTACTGCCATATCTGTTTCTTCAACTAAGCCTCTCTGACTGATACCTGCATTGTTGATTAGGATATCTACGGGGCCAAAGTATTTGGCGCAAGCCTCAGCTTTATCAACCATGCCATCTGTATCCGTAACATCTAAAGTTAATATCTCAGAAGGACCAGATAATTGCTTTTTCACTTCTTTCAATTTTTCCTCTCGACGAGCAGAAAGAACAACCTTGGCACCTTGCTTACTACATTCTATAGCACAAGCCGCTCCGATCCCCGAAGACGCACCTGTGATCCATACGACCTTGTTTTTCATCTGTCCAAGATATCAATAACTATCCATGTGCCAATAACTGAAAGCAAAGACATTAATCGTATCACTTATAAAAGGTAACTTTCCTTATACTTACGCATGATATGAATAAGAGCAATGGAAGTTACTACTTCACTGAAGAGCATGATCTTTTTAGACAAACGTTTAGAGATTTTTTAGACAAAGAGGTCAAGCCAAATGTCGATCAATGGGAGAAGGACGGATTCTTACCAAGAGAGATTTATAAAAAGTTTGGAGAGATGGGTTTCTTTGGGATGACACTCCCCGAAGAATATGGCGGACTGGATGGAGATGTGTGGTACAATGTCATCTTTGATGAAGAACTTGCCAGAATGAACAGTGGTGGATTTAGTGCAAGCATAGGTGCGCATCCATTACTTGCATTGACACACATCAATGGTGAAGGCACGTCTGAACAAAAAGAAAAGTATCTCGTACCTGGTATCAAAGGAGAAAAAGTAGGTTGCCTGGCAATAACAGAACCAGGTGGTGGATCTGATGTTCAAGCCATCAGAACAACTGCAGTGAGAGATGGTGATCACTATATCGTCAATGGTTCTAAAACATTTATAACAAATGGCGTACTTAGTGATTTTCTAATTGTAGTGGTTAAGACCGACCCAACAGCTAAAGCAAAAGGAATAAGTCTACTAATCATAGACAGAGATAGCCAAGGGCTCAGCGCTACGATGTTAGATAAGTTAGGTTGGAGGGCTTCTGATACAGGAGAGATAGCTTTTGATGATGTGCGTGTGCCAGTAGATAATCTATTGGGAGCTGAAGGGCATGGTTTTTTTTATGTGATGCAACATTTTGTATCTGAAAGATTATCTCTTGGATCAGGAGGAGTAGCAGCGGCATCCTATGCACTTGAAGTAACACTTAAGTATATCAATGAACGACAAGCTTTTGGAAAGAAACTCAATCGCTTTCAAGTACTACGTCATCGCGTGGCACAGATGTCAGCTGAAATTGAAATGAACAGACAATTCGTATATAGTCTATACAGCAGATATCAGAATGGAGACTATCCGGTAAAGGAAGCATCGATGTGCAAATTGTTGGGGACACAGTTAGCTGACAAAGTCATAACGGAGTGTCTACAGATGTTTGGCGGATATGGATTTATGGAAGACTACCCACTGGCTCGTATGTTTAGAGATGCCCGGTTAGGACAGATCGGTGGAGGCACTACAGAGATCATGTGTGAGATTATATCTAAGATGATGATCGAAGGACAACAGTATAGTACGCCGAAGTAACAGAGAACAGAATTAAAGATAAATTATGAAGGTATTAAAATATGTATTGCTTGGACTTTTATTGGTTGCAATCTTTTTTGGGGTTACAAAAGGGCCAAAGTATCTGCGAGCCATGGAGATCGCTGAGAAAAGCGAGATGGAGCACATCGAAGATACGTTCATCAATATGGATCAGTACTTTGATTATAAAACAGTTTCTAAATCTTCCAAGCCATTCCAATTTGAAAGGAAGCCTAACTCCGCGCTGCCAGAAACTTTCAATTATAAGAATGAAACTTTCAATACTGAGGATTTTTTAGATTCTTCTTATACCCAGGGATTTCTTGTGATACAAGATGATACGATTGTATATGAGAATTATTGGAGAGGTCAAAAAGAAGATACTCGGCACATCTCTTGGTCGATGGCTAAGTCTGTTATATCTGCACTATTGGGTATCGCTCAAGCAGAAGGGCATATGGGATCAGTGGAAAAAACAGTTGACGAATACTTGCCAGAAATGAAAGGCACTGGTTATGAAGGTGTGACAGTTAAAGATGTACTTCAGATGTCTACTGGTGTTAAGTTTAATGAAGATTATGGTGACCCGAAATCTGATATACAGAGATGGTTTAGAACTTTCGCACTTGGAGAATCTCAAGATGAGTTTGCTACAACCTTGGTTAACGAACGCGAACCAGGCACTTATAATCACTACGTCAGTATCAACACACATGTGCTCGGGATGATCCTTGTAAGGACAACGGGACAAAGTATCAGCTCCTATTTTAAAGAAAAACTATGGGAACCAATGGGTGCTGAGCATGAAGCTTACTGGCTGAAAGATGAGAATGATATGGAGATGGCGCTAGGAGGACTCAATGCAACACTAAGAGATTATGCAAAAGTTGGTCGATTGTTTCTAAACAAAGGTAACTGGAATGGCAAACAACTCGTACCAGCTTCTTGGGTAACAGAATCACTTACGATGGACAAAGAACATGTCACTCCCTCTAGCAAAAACTCTGCTCATCCAGATAGTGGTTATGGCTATCAATGGTGGATACCAGCCGGTAATGATGGAGAGTTTTGGGCAAGAGGTGTTTTCAATCAATACATCTACGTCAATCCAACAACCCGAACAGTGATTGTAAAAAACTCAGCCAATCAAAATTTCTATGATATGACTAATCCACACTCACTGGGCACATATAATCTTGAGATGATGAGAGCTATCGCTTATAGAAATTATAATAAAGAAGATTCTTTGGACTAACAAGACTCACCCTTCTTCTGGCGTATACTGTAACTGAGGGTTGATAGTAAATATGGCCGCAACTAAAAAGAAAAAGAAAAGGGCAGCACAGATATAGCCCGCAAAATCATAATCACCAGTCAAGCTTAAAGATTGGCTAAATATGATTGGACCTAATGAGCTGGCAAAAACAACTATCGTCATAGCCTGGCCTGTGATCGCACCTAAATACTTCTTTCCAAAAAATCGGGGTAGAAACAAAGTTATAATCAATGGGTGAACGCCTGAGCAAATCCCAAAAGAAACGATCATCATCCAATAATGAATATTATCTCCCAATGCTGTCAAACTATACATAGCCATAATGCCAGCTAAACTAAATATATAAGCCAAGTACTTTAACCGAATGTAATCACTTACTAGGCTTGCCACCAATGTACAACTGACAGCGACAAAAGCAATCGGTTGAAATACATCAATAGCCATGTCTTTACTCAAATTACTCTCTCCAAATATAGACACCACATGAAATGTTACTCCAGTTATGACCATGCCGTACAAGGCAGGGAGTCCCGCAAAAATCCAAAGACTGAAAGTCCTTCTTGCTTCAGATAAATTATAATCTTTGTAGATTGGAAATTTCGATTTCTTTTGCTCTACATCTTTGTCTTTGGTAAGTCCATCTGGAAGTAAATCATAATACTCTGGCCCTTTCTTATAAAAAAAGAAGGCGAGTGTTGGGAAAACAAACAAACAGAACCCGCCTATCCTCATCCAAGCTCCGAACCAATCATAAGTACTGATGAGATGATCAAAAACCTTTGGCGCTATAGAAAAACCAAAAGCTGTAACCATACTCAATATACCAATGGCCAAACCTCTTCTTGCATCAAACCACTTGACAACCATAGTCCTACTGGCCAAAGTCAGCACTCCTTGTCCAAAGAATCTTATAAAAATGAATCCCAGAAATAAACAAGCCATAGTAAGATAGGCTCCTCCACCAAAAAATCCAGATATATGATCTGCTTGACTGAGATAAAGTAAAGCAATACCCAGACCAATCGAGGCAAGTACTGCAGTTGACATAGCTCCGAATCGATCAAAAAAGACACCTGCCTTAGTCAACATCATCGCACTCAGCATTGTACCACCCATATAAGATAGACTCAACTGGTCTCGGCTCAACTTTAGCGCCTCCAATAGATGATCTGTGAAAGCAGAAACACCTATAGTTTGACCTGGTGAAGTTGCAAGGACGCCTATTGCTCCAACCAACAAGATCATCCATCCATAATAGAAAGGCCACTTACTAGGACTAACTAAAGAATTTAAATTATGAGACTTTTTCACCGCATGCAAGTTATATAGAAAGAGTACTTGTCAAACTATTGCGTAAATAAATTCAACTCCCAAAAAAATATTTACGGAAGTGAGTACAAATAATAACCTCAACCCTTCTGTAAGTATAATCCACGATATAGACATCACTTTACTCTGTATACTTTCTTTATAGCGCTCGTAAGATAGCATACACGAGTCTCTGTCCTGATCCGGCAAGTCTCACAATCACCAATACAACTAGTAGCAACAACTCATCCGATGAAGTGAGGTGCATGCTGCTGGACATTACTTAAACTTCAAATAAAGAAAAATGACTTTTTACAATCGTATTAAACTGACTTTCGCCATCGCACTATTAGCAATGTTTTCTCAATCATGTACGGATGAAGATTCTCTGGTAAGTTCGGAAGACTTAGTTGCAACCCAGCTACAGCGTGGAGGTGGACAAGGGGATAGACAGGGTGGGCCTGATGGAAGACAAGGAGATCAAGTCTCCAATATTAACAGTGAAGTAACATTAGCATGGTCCATGCTGTTTTTAGAATTAGACAGATATGCCAAAGGCATGCGTCCTACTTCCACAGCACGCGCTATCGCTTACATAAACCTTGCTGCGTATGAAACAGCTGTGCCAGGTATGACAGGATTTGAATCTACAAGCAGATCAATACCAGGACTTAGAATAAACGAAAATCGAAATAGAAATATTAATTATCAGTTGGCACTGAATGCATGTTACGCAGATGTGATGGATCATTTTATCATCAATCTTCCTGACAATTATGAGGCCATGATAGATGATTTAGAAACTACTACGGAGGAGTCACTTATAGATGGTGTTGATCAAAGAGATATAGATGCATCTAAAAGTTGGGGCACTTCTGTTGCTAGACAGATTATAGAATTTAGTAAGACAGATGAAGCCGCTGAAGCTCAAATATTAGAAGCTCAGCCACTGTCCTATGAGCCACCAACAGGAGATGGTTATTGGACATACTCTGCTGATCAAGAGCGCGCATTGTTTCCATATTGGGGAAGTGTAAGAACGTTTGCTATAGCTCCTGAGGAGACTACAACTATACCTCCATTATCCTATAGCGAAGATCCTTCTTCTTCTTACTATCAAGAGATGGTCGAAGTCTATAATGCAAACAATGATGCACGCAGCGAAGATGCCGAGGAGCTTTGGATTGCAGAGTTCTGGAGTGATGATGTCGAAGGTATCACTTACGGCCCACCAACACGTCAAGTATCAATAGCTAATCAGTTGATCACAGAGCATGATCTTAACCTAGAAGAATCACTACACTTACTTTTAAAGCTTGGGTTATCTCTCAATGATGCTGCAGTGTCAACTTGGAAATATAAGTACGAGTATTTGGTCATGAGACCTAATGTATTTATCCACGAGTTTATAGATCCAAGTTATCAGACAAACCTTTACAGATTAATCCCTTGGCCTAATCCAACATTCCCGGGATACCCATCAGGACATTCTGCATTTGCTTCGGCAGCGGCTGGTGTCTTTATAGATTTCTTCGGAGACCAAGCAAACTTTACAGATAATTCTCATGATGGAAGAACGGAGTTTAGAGGAGCTGCTCGATCATTTGAAACATTCACTGATATGGCTGCCGAGAATGGATATAGCAGAATCCCACTTGGTGTACATATCAAAATGGATTGTACTGAAGGCCTAAGACTGGGTTACGAAATCGCAGATGCCGTAAACGGTCTTAGGGTAAGAAGACGAGGAGCGTAAGGATATTATTTTAATAATAGAACAGGCCACTACATGAGCAACATGTAGTGGCCTGTTCTATTTATAATTTTACACATGCTGATCTATAAGAATGGCATTGCCATCTGGATCTGTGATAACAAAGCTGGCAGGGCCAGATGTAGCTTCATCAGCTTCTGTGTCAAACTTAACACCCGCTTGTTTTAACTTTTTCTGGATATCTCTAACATCGGTAAATCCTTCTACTGCTCCTGCACTTTGATCCCATCCAGGATTGAAGGTTAGAATATTATTCTCAAACATACCTTGAAAGAGACCGATCAAAGTATCACCATTCTTCATGATCAGATAGTTCTGAGCCATCCCTCCAGCAAACACAGAAAATCCCAAGGTCTCATAAAAATCCTTGGACACACTAAGATCCTTGACTGATAGACTAACTGAAAATGCTCCTAACTTCATATCTAATTATTGATGTGATGAATAAACTGTTATTACAAAGTAGTTCTTTTTTGAAAAAAACTAAAAACTAATCTCCCCCAACTTCACTTCATACTCTATCCTTTGGTTGTCACTGATATCCCAAGTCTCCATCATGATAGATGGATCTTTAGCGTCTGTAATGGTCAATAAGCCAAAGTGATTATCCATGATAGGGCCTTCTATTCTATTGGCATTGGGTGTTGCAAAATGCCAGGTAGATGAAAGTCCACTGGATGTGAAGTCATAGAGTGGATAGAAGTCAGTTTCTAACTTGGATATCTCTGAGTAATGCACGTCCCCAGATAAAAAGACAACACCATCCGCTCTTGTTTTTCTAATCAGATCAACCATTCGCTTTTGCTCATGAGGGAAGTTAGCCCATGCTTCGTATCCGTTGTATTCTATGCTAAACTGTGTGCCTGATCCTATCAATCGTATGTCTGCTGGTTCTTGAAGTTGTTCTTCAAGCCAGGTCCATTGCTGTTCTCCTAAGAGTGTTGGTTCAGTTGATGTATGTGGCGCATAATCATTATTATAAAAGCTATATCGGCGATCTTCGTCAAATGACCCATCGTATGGTTTCAGCTTATCTCTAAACGTTCTACCATCTAAGAGGATAACTTGTAGAATTTTATCTCCTACTTTATAATTATAAGAGTGATAGATACCCGAATGATCTCTCCTACTTGATGATTGGGGTTCTTCAAAGAAGTCCATAAAGATTTTTTTAGATGCTTCTTTGTGTGGATATTCTTTGCCAGCATCGTTCCATCCAAAATCATGATCATCCCATGTAGCGATGATCGGCACGTTGCTTTTTAAATTTTGAAAAGTAGGCTTACTTCCGAGTCTTGCGTATTTCGCTTTAAGAGTATCCATCTCTTTGGTATCGCCATATATATTGTCTCCCAAAAAGATAAATAGATCAGGCTCGTGTTCTACTACCCTATCGAAGATGGGCAATGGGTGATCTTCCCAACCACATGAGCCAAAGGCAATCTTGAAAATGGTATCTCCCTTCTCGACTGATGGCCCATCGACAGACGTCTCTGCGACATTCTCTCGACATGAAAGAACTACAAATGATGAGAGTAAAAAAAGAAGCGCTCTATTGTTCATAAGAACAAGTTAACGCTTCTTTCTAAGTGTATTTTATAAAGTGGTTACTTCTTTACTACCTGAGTAATCAGACCAGCCGCCATTACAATATTGAGAGATCTGTACTTCGTATATCGTTGCACTATTAAGTCCTGTGAAGTTTTGAGCAGTAGAAGTGCTCTCTGAGGAAACCACCCAACTTGCATTACTATTAGAAGGACGATATCTGAATCTATACTTCTCTCCTCCCGATACTTGTGTAAGATATCCCGTAGCTCCTGAGCTGGTCGCATAACCCAATGCAAAGTGGCTTGTCGGTATCTCAGAACAAGGACTTTCTCCTTCAGTCATTTCCTCTTCTTCAGTTGTCTCTTCCTCTGTCATTTCTTCTTCTGTCTCCTCTCCGGTAGACATCCCAGTTGTTGTAAATCCGTAGGAAGCTGAATACTCAGACCAACTCCCAGCTTCACATTCATGACGTACTTGGTACTCATAAGTCGATCCACCATCGAGTCCCGCAAGGGCTCTATAATGTAGTGAACTGATATCAGTCTCAGTCCAATTAGAGCTACTTGACTTTTTATATCTAAACTGATTATTCACTGCTCCGTAAGGTGTTGCAGAGTATACATAAGCGAAGTTGTCAGATACACTGGTTACAAAAAATCCATCTGTACTTTCAACCGGACAATCTGCATTGGTCTCTGATTCTTCCTCTGTCTCCGTTTCAGTTTCTTCTTCTGTCTCTGGAGCAGTACCTGCAGTTGTAAACTCTTTTATATCAGTATATGAAGACCAGCCACCACAACAGTTCCGGGCTACTTGATATTCGTAAGTTGTACCTGGCGTAAGGTCTCCTGCAAACTGATAATGAAGATCAGTTGGCTCTGAAGTTATCCAATCACTTGTCCCAACTTTCTTATATCTATATCTACGCATCTCATCTCTCAATGGAGTTTGGAAATATAAGTATGCGTAATTGTCAAATGACTCTGCCCTTGTCAAAGTTTGCTTTGGCTTAGAACAAGCTTCTCCTGATGGTTTGATGTTATAAACTGTATATCGGTACCAATAATAATTAATGCCGTCTTGCTCTGGGTTTTCTGGATGAGGAGTAAACAAACCGGGTATATCTAAAAACCAGCCGTTGTTACTTCCACCCCAGCCCCAATTGAAGTGCATATACTCTACGCCTTCTGCTGTATATCCGTATCCATCTGCTAACCATGTATGTCCGGTGACAGGTCTTTCAAGTTCATCAATCGACCAACCTGCTAAAAACACAATCCTATCTTCGTCCAACTCTGACCTAAGTGTTGAAGAATACTTTGCCTGATCCGTACCTTGGTATGCTTTGATATCAGAATCATATCCGTAATTATAAACCAAAGTATTCTCAAGTACACTTACAAAAGTGGCCGTATACGATGTGCTATACTCTGTCCTGGTCATCTTGCCTACGTCGTATATAAAATCTGTAAGCGTTGTATTTTCTTCAGTAAGTACATCTGGCATATTAGCATAATCAAACTGCTGACCGCAAATGTTAGCTTCTTGTAAACCGTAAATAGGATCTTCATAAATTGCTGACCCGTTTCCAGGAGCAGGGTTCTCATAGTACTTGAGTAATTGTGATAGGGCTATCGGTAGACATCCACAGTAGGTGCGGCCGTTTGGCCCTTGAGCATCCGCTGGACACGATGCATTGTAAAATCCGGATTGATTCCATTTGGTTGTAGTCAGAGGGGCTACTACTGGTTGAAATGTATTGCTCTTGGTCGTTCGGCCTGTCTCAGCGACTTCTTTAATCGTGGACCACGCCGAAGTTATGTTTGAAGAAGACTTATAGTTTCCTTTTTTGGATTGAGCGATCTGGGTCTCATGTCCAGATAACTCACCTTTAACGATAGCCATCGCATGATCATTAATAAAGTCAAGACTCTCGGTAGTCGAAAAACCCAATACAGGGTGATAGCTATCATCTGCAGAAAGAATGACAAAACCGCCATTTTCCATATTAAATAGATAATAGCTCAACTGCTCATTGCTATTCATATGGGTTGCATGATCAGCTATGGCAACGTTATCTGATTTGCGATTATCCTTAGCGTATAGCTTGTATGCGGCTATGGCGTATTGTTCAGCTTGAGCTAAGGGTATATCCTTAGCTGAAGATTGAAAACAAAAACATAGAAATAGGAT
>CALIHL010000034.1 GCA_938022935.1 uncultured Saprospiraceae bacterium | reverse complement strand
GTGCCCTTTATATCCCAGACATCAGAAAACCAATTGTTACGTTCTTCCCAGAAGTAGGAGCTTCTTCTACGTTCAACTTTTTGTTCTTCTTTTTTAAACTCACGCTTTCTTCCTTTTCTAAACACCAAGATGTATTCATGCTCTAAAGTCACATAAGCTCCTGGTGGATACATGCCTGACCCCATAAACTTGTTAGGAGCATTAGTTTGTTTTCTCCAGATGATATTGGGCAAGTTTTGAAAACCCAACTTTATAAATGCTTGGATGATCCGTGCATGATTAGGATAGAGCACAAAGTTCTTGTCAAGGGTCCGAGTTGCATCTCCGATATTGATGCAAGCGATTCCCCCTTCCTTCATCACACGATAACACTCTGACCACACCTTGTCTAACTCAACATGCATGAGTTCGTAGCCCTGTTGAAAGTCTTTGTTCTCAAACGCCGTTGCAACCTCAGGATTCTGTTTCATCATGATCTCATCCCACATCTCAATCATGGGATAAGGCGGAGATGTGACTACAAGATCTACAGATTGATCTGATATCGCCGTCATATCTTGAGCTGGCGTGTAAAGAACTTGATGAGAGGTTGTTGTCATGTTAATTCTTGATCATTGAGCAGATCTGGACGTCTGACCTTTGTTCTTTCTAATGATTGATCTCTGCGCCATGTCTCTATCGCACCATCATTACCTGAGAGCAAGACATCAGGCACTTTCCAACCACGATATTCTGATGGTCTTGTATAAACTGGAGCTGATAACAATCCATCTTGGTGGCTATCGGTCAAAGCAGAACTGCCATCATTGAGCACACCAGGTATCACTCTAGATATACTGTCAACAAGGACTGCAGCAGGCAACTCTCCACCTGAGAGCACATAGTCCCCTATGGATATTTCCATGGTGACATATTCATCTCTGATGCGTTCATCAATACCTTTATAGTGACCGCAGATCATCATGATATTCTGCTGCAGTGACAATCGATTGACGATAGACTGATTAAGGGTCTCGCCATCAGGTGTTAAAAATACAACCTCGTCATATGTCTTCTCACTCTGCAAGTGTTCGATACAATTAGAAAGCGGCTCTACCATCATCACCATACCAGCACCGCCGCCATACTGATAATCATCAATCTGCCGATGTTTTCCCAGACCAAAGTCTCTGATGTCATGAAGCTCTAATGAAACTAAGCCCTTATCTTGAGAGCGTTTCATGATGCTATGGCTGAATGGCCCAGACAAAAGGTTAGGCTGACATGTTATTATATCGAAGTGCATATTTTGTCCCTTACAGTAATGCGATTTTTAAATATCAATTTTATAAGTTAACACCGCTCCAACTTTCAAGTCTGCCAACTCTTTTATCTTCTGATGATAAGAGGTTCTTATATTGTCTATAACGTCTTGACTGAGATTACTCATCATTGGAATTTCTCGTGACTCTAATGTCTCTTTTAGAGTAGATAACAGATCAAATGTATCTTTTGAGCTTCTATACTCTACCTGAAGATGATTTACAAGATATTCTGTTTGATTACTTTCTAAATGAATGACTGGTTGTTTATCCTTATCTTCAAAATCAGTAATCTCCGCTCCTTTGTCAATCAAGCCAAAGAAACCCTTTTTCAATTTTAACTCATTTTCTACGGCAATATGAGCGAGATCATGATCTTCCATTCCTCTTCTTAATTTAGACCAAGTTTCAGATCCATTGTTCCTTGTTATCTTCATAACAACACTTCCACTTTTCTTTCTTGAAAACTCAACGAACATAAAGCCTTATCTATCAAGTCAGAGATTTAGCTTTTAAGGCTGCATAGTTTTTATAAAAATGGGGTATCGTCTCTATCCCTTTATAGAAGTTGAAGACACCATAGTGCTCATTGGGACTATGGATATCATCACTATCTAAACCGAACCCCATCAGCACAGTCTTCACAGAAAGCACATCTTCAAATAAGGCCACTATTGGTATACTCCCTCCTCCTCGAACAGGAATTGGATCTTTACCAAATGCTTCTTTCATTGCGAGATGAGCTGCTTTATATTCTGGTGTATCCGTTGGCGTCACTGCCGGCTCTCCGCCATGATGAGGCGTTACTTTCACTGTAACAGCATCAGGTGCAACACTATTAAAATAGTCCGTAAACAGCTTTGTGATCTTTTCACTGCTTTGATTAGGAACCAACCTCATACTGATCTTCGCAAAAGCCTTAGATGGCAAGACAGTCTTTGCTCCCTCACCTATATATCCTCCCCAGATTCCATTTACGTCAAGCGTAGGTCTAATAGATGTTCTTTCTAAAGTTGTGTATCCTTCTTCTCCTTGGACATCCTTTAACACAAGATCACTTTTATAATCTTCGAGGCTAAAAGGCGCCTTATTCATCTCCGCGCGATCAGCATCTGATACGTCAACGACATCATCATAAAAGCCGGGGATCGTGATATGGCCTTTCTCATCCTTCATGTTACTGATCATGTCACAGAGATTATTGATAGGGTTCGCCACACCACCTCCATATACGCCCGAGTGAAGGTCTCTATTTGGCCCAGTTACTTCTACCTCCATATAAGACAGTCCGCGCAATCCAACCGTGATCGAAGGAACGTCATTGGCGATGATGGAAGTATCAGATATCAAGACCACATCGCAAGACAACAACTCTTTTTGCGCTTCACAGAAGTCACCTAAGTTGTCAGATCCTACTTCTTCTTCTCCTTCTAAAAGGAACTTAACATTACATGGCAGCTCACCTTCAGCAATCATCGCTTCAACAGCTTTTACATGCATAAACGCTTGTCCCTTATCATCACAAGAACCTCTTGCAAAGATGGCTCCCTCAGGATGGATATCTGTCTTCTTAATCACTGGCTCAAACGGCGGCGAATCCCATAGATCCAATGGATCTGGTGGCTGCACATCATAGTGTCCGTACACCAAAACAGTTGGCAATGATGGATCCACCATCTTATGCGCATAAACAATCGGATGTCCTGGTGTTTCAAACTTTGTTACATGCTCGAGACCAATCTTCAACATACCAGTCATCAGATGTTCAGCTGCTTTGATCATATCACCATTGTGATTGCTATCTGCACTCACAGAAGGGATGCGCAACAATTCCAATAGTTCTTCTAAAAACCGCTCCTTGTTCTTATTGATATATTCTTGTGTCTTAATCATTTTCTATTTGCTCTTTTACATTCACTAATTCCACATTCTCACATTCATTAATTAGCACATTAATCAATTAGCCCATTAACTACCCTTTCACTTCAAAGCTCATCTCTTCTCCCATATTGAAAAACATGAACGACATGATGTCGGCTTGTTCTTCAATTATTTTAGAAGTAGGTTTTCCTGCTCCGTGACCAGCACTTGTTTCCACCCTTATGACAACAGGCTTATCACCAGTATGCTTGTTCTGCAACTCACTTGCAAACTTAAATGAATGCGCCGGCACAACTCTATCATCATGATCCGCAGTAGTCACCATAGTTGCAGGGTATGCCACAGGTTTCACATTATGAAGAGGGCTATATTCTATGAGATATTTGAAAGCTTCAGGATCATCACTTCTGCCATAGTCTGTCGCCCATGCCCATCCAATCGTAAACTCATGATAGCGCAACATATCCAATACACCGACTGCAGGAAATGCAACTGCGAAGAGATCCGGTCGCTGTGTGATAGATGCTCCAATCAATAGTCCTCCGTTGCTACCACCTCTGATGGCAAGTTTTTCTGATGATGTATATTTTTCTGCAATGAGATACTCGGCAGCTGCTTGAAAATCATCAAAGACATTTTGCTTTCTTTCTTTTGTCCCAGCTTGATGCCACTCTTTTCCAAACTCCCCTCCTCCTCTTAGATTTGCGACAGCATAGATACCACCGTTTTCTAAAAGTGGAAGATTAGAAATACTAAACCCAGGTGTCAACGAAATATTAAAACCGCCATATGCATACAACATCGTCGGATTAGAGCCATCCCTTTCTAATCCTTTCTTATAAGTCAAGAACATAGGTACTTCTGTACCGTCCTTGCTGGTAAACCAGACCTGCTCGGTTGTATAATTTTCAAAATCAAAATCAATCTCAGGCTGTTTAAAAACCTCATACTTCAATGTCTCAGTATCCAATGAATAAATAGAAGTGGGAATCGTATAGGATGAAAAAGAAAAGAAAGCCTCTGTATCATCTTTCTTTCCACTGATACCACTGATATTCCCAATGCCAGGAAGTTCTAAATCAGATAGATAGTTGCCTTTCATATCGAACACCTTAACTTGGCTAGAAGCGTTGTGTAGATATTCGGCAAATATCTTACCACCAGCAACTGAGATGGATTGTAAGACATCATCTGATTCTGGTATGAGATCTTTCATTGGAGCATCAAGATTTACCGTATTGAGCGTTACCAATTTTTGCTTCGGCGCTTCATCATTAGTTAAAAAGATCAACAGATCTCCTTCACTATCTATCAAGTTATAATCTGCGTCAAATCCTGCTATAATAGTCTTTACAGCAGATCCTGATTTTTTTAAGTTTTTGATCCTAAGACTATTGCCACTTGTCGATTCACTTTCTACAACTACTAACCAGTTCTCATCTTCTGTAGTACCTCCTCCAACATTACGGAGTGGGAAATCTGGATTCTTATAGATGAGTTCATCCTTTGATTGATCATCGCCAATCTTATGATAATAGAGCGAATGATATTCATTCTTTCCAGATAGTTCATCTCCATCTTTTGAGACTGGATATCTGGCATAGAAGAAACCATCTCCTGCCCAAGCGATACCACTGAACTTTATCCAGTTGAGCTCGTCACCCAACTTCTCGCCACTATCCAAATCAAGGATATATCCCTTTCTCCAATCAGAACCACCTTCTGAGATATAGTACGCTGCATACTTCCCATTCTTGCTAAAGCTTAAGCCCGCCAATGAGGTCGTACCGTCATCAGAGAAACCATTAGGATCTATGACCACTTCATCTGGTCCCTCATCGCTCATACGATAGAGAACACTTTGGTTTTGCAGACCATCATTCTTGAAGTAGTAATACTTACCTGCCTCTTTAAAGGGAGAAGAGAACTTCTCATAGTCCCATAGTTCAGATAGTCTGTCGACAACTTTTTGTCGATATGGTATCTCTGATAAGAAAGACTGTGTGACTTCATTTTGTGCTTTTACCCACGCTCTAGTCTCGTCACTATTGTCATCTTCTAACCAACGATATGGGTCAGCGATCTGAGTACCATGGTAGTCATCAACAACTGCTGAGTCACGCATCACATCCGGATAATCAAGAACTGGGATTTCGTTAAGAGCTTCTTTATCCATGCATCCTATTAGTATGATTGATAATAATACTGTCGTAAATATGGTTTTATACATATGCAAAAGTTTAATATTATTGCATTCTAAATGCGTTCTCAAAAGTCTAACAATTTGATCAACTCAACAAGTTTAAAAATAACGGCTCTTTCCGTAGCATTATTTATACTCCTTGTAGTACAAATAAGCGCTCAAAATATACCCTGTGAGATCATCAATGATGGTATAGATCTCCAAACAAAGACCTATCGAGTTGAACTGGGTCCTTCGATGCTTTTCAACTTCACGCCACCGGAGGTGAAGAATGATCTGCAAGAGGATAACCTGATGAAGTGTCAAGCACAAATCGTTAAAGTAGAAGATAAGATATCAGTACACTTAAACTTGAGAATCAACAGTTTAAAGGCACAAGACATATATGGATCGATCGACAAAGAAGGTATCATGAAGATCACCTTGATCGATGGCAAAGAGATAAAGCTTATGTGCTATGCTGGTAGCCCAGGTGTCCAAACCCAAAACAAAAAGGCATACATCTATCCTGTGGGTTATGAGTTATCTAACCGAGATATAAGACAACTCTCCAAAAAAGAAATAGACAAAATAGGTATCGAATGGTCATCTGGCTACGAAGAATACCTTATATATGAGATTGATTTCTTTATGAACCAACTAGCATGCCTCGATCGAGTAGCCAATCAAAAACCAAATTAGGCCTTAACCTACCTAGCGACCCAAGATGGGTCAACTTAGCTGAGAAGAGCTTAGAAGAGATACTGACGGATCACGCATACTGTGAGCAGAAAGCAGCTACTTCTTGTATAACGCTCATTCAGAAATTTCCTGACTATGAGCGACTTGTAGATGAGGTATCACCTGTGGTTACAGAAGAATGGGGACACTTTCGCTTAGTTATAGCAGAGCTGAAGAAGCGTGGTATGAAGCTTGGCTTTCAGAGAAAGGACCTATACGTACAAGAATTACTTAAGTTTCAGAAAGGTGGTGGTGGCATCGAGCAACAACTGCTTGAACGGTTGATGACATTTGCCCTAATCGAAGCACGAAGTTGTGAGCGCTTCAGACTGCTATCGTTGCACATATCAGAACCTTCTCTTAGAGACTTTTACCACCACTTCATGGTATCAGAAGCGGGCCATTATAAGATGTTCTTAGGATTGGCCAAGTACTATATCGGTGAAGAAAAAACAATGGCCAGATGGCAAGAGTACCTTACTTATGAAGCAGATATGCTTTCGCGAATGGATCCTGACGGTACGCGCATGCATTAGTCAGTTTGCACTAAACCAGCACTAAGCAAGCAATGAGAAAAGAACTATCACTTATAAAAAGACAACTTGTCAGAAAGAGTGATTTTCTGAGACATCCTATCAAGTTTTTAAAGAGACTGCAAAAACGCAACAACGCCAAAAGACAGATCTATGTCGATTGTGGTGCCAACACAGGTCAAGTCCTAAAGTCATTCATAGAGAAGAATCCAAACCTTGAATGCCACATCTTTGAGCCTCAACCAGAGCTAGAAGAGCAGCTGACAGCTCTGATCAAAGAACACAAAGGCACTTCGATAACATATCAAAAGAAAGCAGTTTGGACTAAAGATAAAACGCTCAACTTCTACTTAGCAACAGAGTGGGAAGAGAATCATAAAGGAAGCTCTACGCTATTGGATAACCATACCAACAACTTGAGCAAGGTAGACTATGACCATCCCGTTGAAGTAGAAGCCATAGACTTTGATCAATGGATAAGTAAAGAGCTGAATCCGAGTAAAAATGATTATTTCATCCTTAAGATGGATATAGAAGGTGCAGAGTATGATGTGCTGTCAAAGCTCATAGAAAGTGGCAACATCAACTTCATCAGTGAATTGATCGTAGAGTTTCATCATCAGATGATCGAGACCATATCAAAGCAGTAGCATGATCAACTTATTAGTCAGCTCAAGAAGCATGAATCTTTGAAACTTGTTATATGGCATTAGATCATACTGAAAAAGATTTTGCATCTGACAATTTGATTCCTACATATGTTGTGGACTCATTTACCGATAAACCTTTCAAAGGCAATCCAGCAGGAGTCTGTATACTAAAAGATAGAAACCTGTCAGCGGAAGAGATGTTATTGATTGCCCAAGAATTAGGTCACTCGGAGACAGCGTTTATACGATTATCAGATTTCGACGAGGACAAGCTCTGCTCATTTCCCATAAGGTACTTCTCTCCTAAAATGGAAATACCTCTTTGTGGTCACGCCACATTAGCTGCAGCTAAAGTCATTTTTGAGTATTACTGTAACAAAAATAAAACCGAGTTATGCTTTTGTAATATCCAACAGCTTGAATTGATAGCAAGGAAAGAAGATGATGACACGGTTAGCATGATCTTTCCAGCTTACACGACAATTGAAGCAACCGTCACATCCGAAACCCTCGTTGCCTTAGGTATTGACAGAGTGCTTGAGGCTCGTTATAACGAAGAGACCAAGATCCTTTTGCTCGAGATCACCCACACAAAAAAGCTGGCTCAACTCGCCCCTGATTATACATCTCTCGTTAAGTCAATCGATACAGTCAATGGCATTCTAGTCACAGCAGCATCAGCTGATCAAGAATACGACTTTCACTCGCGATACTTCTGGCCATGGAGCGGCACTAATGAAGATCCTGTGACTGGTGGCACTCATACTTTTCTCACACCCTATTGGTCTGCCAAACTTGGTAAGAAGAAAATGAAATCCTTCCAATCCTCCGTTAGGTCGGGCTGGATGCATGTCGAGCTTTTAGATGACGAACAAGTCAGGATCAAGAGCCAAGCAAAGATTATCTTATCTGGCATTCTTGAGCTTTAGCTAAGCTAAACCGTTAGTTGCATACCTAACACTCGCTCAAAAAATTACTAAACTTCAAGTTATTACACATGACGATTAATCATCATGCATTATTTTTTACAGGGATATAGAAGTATTTGCAACTATTGATGTTACTTTTCTATATATATCGAGTCTCTATAGAGTGTCGATCTATTATATTTTCCAATAAAACAATTACGAAATAAAATGAGTAAATCAATTTGGTGGTGGATTTTTCTTTTGTCAGGAGTGTGTGCGCTTCTTGCATTTATCTGTTGTAAAGTCCTGTGTGGTGCAACATCTGGTGAGGATACAACTAAAGCTGTTGTAGCACCAGTTGCTAAGGCTGTTTCCGTTTGGAACGTCAGAGATGGTGCAGCATTTACAGACGGTGTTGATGAGCATTGGAGATTTGGTACATCTAAGTTCAGTCATATGACACCTTTATCCGCAGATATGACAACGTCAATGGCCGCAACAGCTACTTATCTTAAAGGTCATCCTGATCGTTCCCTTACCATCACTGGATATTATCAAGAGGATGAAACCAACAATAGCATCCTTCCCAATCTTGGATTAGCAAGAGCTAACGACATCAACAAGTATATGAGAGGCCTTGGAGTCCCAGCTAAACAGCTAAACAATGCTGCAAGAATCGTTGGAGCCAATTCTATCAAAGCAGGTGTACTAGCCAAAGGTGCAGAGTTTAGCTTTGACGCTTTAGCATCTGGTGACGATCGACTTGCGGCTATTAAGTCAAGATTGTTCGGTAAGCCGATCACTTTATATTTTGGTACCAACCAAGACAATATCAGCCTGTCCGCTCAACAAAGAACAGATTTTGCTGACCTCATATATTATTTAGACAATGTGTCCACGAGCAAATTAGAAATTTCAGGCCATACTGATGGCACAGGCAATAGAGATTCTAATGTTGCTCTATCACAGAGTCGAGCAAAGTTTGTCGATGACTATCTCAGCAGAAATGGTGGCATTAACACCAGTCGTACAAGTACAATCGGCCATGGTCCTGACAAACCAATTGGTAGCAACAGCACCAATGATGGTCGCGCTAAGAATCGTAGAGTTGAAGTAACCCTACGATAGTTCTAATCCAATTTTTAATATCAAGAAATCTATATATTATGTGTTTATGTTTTTTGTTACCGTTTTTATTATTCTTTGCGCTTGGCCTCCTCAGTGGATTTATCGGCTGGTGGCTTAGAAGAAATCGTATCAGTGAGCTTGAAGGAGAAGTAAAAGATTATAATAGCCGATACCTTAATCTAAAGAGCGATCACGATAGCTTCTTAGGCAGATACAATACACTCGACGCCAACTTTAATCAACTTACATCGGATCATAGTGCTCTAAATGTCTCACTGGACGACTGGAAGTCTAAGTATACTGCTAGAGATACTGAGTATCAGTCGCTTGACAGCAAATACGGTTTACTTAATACAGATCACGGGAAGCTAAAAACCGAACTTACTGACTGGAAGAGCAAGTACGAAAACAGAAACAAAGAATATGTCTCTCTTAATTCTAAATATGAAGGTCTGAATGCTGATTACAAAACAGCGACTAAAGAACGTGAAGACTGGAAATCTAAGTACAGCAATAGAGATTCAGAATATCGCTCGTTAGAAAGTAACCACTCAAAGCTCAAAGGTGATTATGATGGCCTAGTCAAAGAGCACGATACTTGTGGATCAGACATAGCAGGTCTCAGAGGAGATTTAGATGGCAAAAATCAAACAATCGCTGAATGGGAGTCTAAATATAACTCTTCACAGAAAGTTTACAATGACTTCAAATTAGAATGGGAATCGAAAGGTAGCTCTTGGGATACAGAACGCCAAGGACTTGTATCCAGCATGGAATCATCGTCATTAGAATGGGATGGCAAATACAATAAGTTACAAAGTGATTACGATCAATTAAAGTCAGATCACGAAGGTACGCTTAGTAGCAAAGATGCTGAGATAGCCGAGTTAAAAGGATCTGTAAGTAAATGGGAGCTTAACTTCAACAATCTAAAGTCTGATCAAGCTGGAGCCTCAAAAGAATCTGACGCACTTATCCTACAATGGACAAACAAGTACAATGATTTAGAAGATCGAGCTAATGCGAAAGACAATGACATAAAGTCTCTCAATGGCGAATTGTCAACATGGAAGAGCAAATACTCAGATCTTGATAACAAGCATCAATCTACGCTCGTAGAACTTGAAGCGAAACCAAAAGAGGTCGAAGTAATCAAAGAAGTAGAGATTGAGAAGATTGTAGAGAAAGAAGTACCGGTCGAAGTAATCAAGGAAGTAGAAGTTGAGAAGATTGTTGAAAAGATCGTAGAAAAAGAAGTGCCGGTCGAAGTAATCAAGGAAGTAGAAGTTGAGAAGATTGTAGAAAAGATCGTAGAGAAAGAAGTACCGGTTGAAGTAATTAAAGAAGTAGAGGTAGAGAAGATTGTTGAAAAGATCGTAGAAAAAGAAGTACCAGTCGAAGTAATTAAAGAAGTAGAGGTTGAGAAGATTGTTGAAAAGATCGTAGAAAAAGAAGTACCGGTCGAAGTTGTCAAAGAAATTGAAATTGTTAGAGAAGTACCGATCGAAATCATCAAAGAGGTAGAGGTAGTAAAGTATCCTGACATGAATGAGCTTCTTGCTATGATGAAAGGCATGACCACTTCAGAAGTATCGAGAAATGTAGTTGGTGAAACCAGAACAAAAGGTAAGGCAACTACTAAAAAGGCTACAACTAAGAAGACCTCTACAAAAAAGACGAGCGGAAGTAAAGCAAAAGTTAAAGCCAAGAAGGATGATCTCAAAAAGATAGAAGGCATTGGGCCAAAAATAGAAAAGCTATTGAATGCTGATGGCATCCTTACTTTCAAGCAACTTGCAGATGCTAAGACTTCAAGGGTTAGAAAAATATTAGATGACGCAGGGCCGAGATTTAGAATGCACGATCCTCAATCTTGGGCGAAACAGGCTGGCTTAGCAGCTACTGGCAAGTGGGACGCTCTCAAAAAACTTCAAGATGCTCTTGACGGAGGTCGTAAAAAATAAAATGTCCAATTAAATTAGAATCACATAAATGAAAAAAAAGCAAAAACTAATTAGCAAATCAGCTTTAATTAATCAGATAGCTAAGAATGCAAAGATCACTGCTAATAAAGCACAAATAGCATATGAGACTGTCTTACTACAATCTCCAGCGTTCAGGCAGCAACTTGTGAAAACTGTAAATGCAAAAGAACAAGTTGCAGTTAAAGTGCCAGGAAAAACGACAGTAAAAAAGGTCAATCTGACAAAAGAGAAAACAGTTAAAACTGGAGGAAGTACAGAGAAGATAAAAGTTGTCGAAGTAAAGGTACCAGTTCCTGTTGTTCAGATCAAGGAAGTCATCAAAGAAGTACAGGTGGTTAAGGAAATCCCTGTAGTTGTAGAGAAGACAGTGGTCAAAGAGGTAAAGGTTGTAAAAGAAGTACCAGTTGAGGTATTGAAAGAGATCACTTTGGTACGTGAAGTTGAGAAAACAGTGGTCAAAGAGGTCAAGGTAAAAGATGATGCAGGACTCAAAAAACTCAATGCTAAAATAGTAGCATTAGAAAAGAGTCTCAAACTTGCGACAGCTAAGAACAAAGACTTATCAAAGCGACTTGCGACAAAGCCTAAGACTGTCATTAAAAAGGTCGAGGTCATAAAAGAAGTTCCTGTTGAAGTCATTAGAGAAGTAGAAGTAGTAAAGCAAATCGACTTCAATAGCTTAGAGAAGATGATGAGAGGCATGAAGACTGTTGAAATCTCCAAGAAAGTGGTTGGCGAGACACGCACCAAGAAAGAAGGAAAAGTTGTAGCAAGACGTGAAGTAAAGTCAGGTAGTTCTAAAACTACCGTAAAGAAGACAATTACCAAGAAAGCCCCAGTTAAGAAGGCTGTCCCAAAGAAGCCTGTAGCTAAAGCAAAAAATTCTGCCAAAAAAGATGACTTAACTAAGATCGAAGGTATAGGGCCAAAGATCGCTGGTTTACTCAACAAAGACGGCATACATACTTTCAAGCAGTTAGCTGATTCTAAGACTACAAGACTTGAGAAAATCCTAAGTGCTGCTGGCCCAAGATATCAGATGCATAATCCAGGATCATGGCCAAAGCAATCAGGATTAGCGGCTGCAGGTAAGTGGAAGGAATTGGAGATCCTTCAAGACAAACTTGACGGCGGCAAATAACGATAAGCAACTACTAACCTAATAAAGGGTGGTGGACATTTTGTCCATCACCCTTTTATCATTATATATTCGCAATAGCATAAGAAAACCCTATGAACAACCAAGATGTAAAAAACATCAAGATCGACATCCTATCAGACAACTGGTATACGCTCAAGAAAGCGACATTTGATTATAAGCGTTCGGATGGAAAATGGGAGACTCAGCAACGCGAAGCATATGACAGAGGCAATGGTGCAGGCATTTTGCTATACAACAAAGAGACGAAGTACATCATACTAACTCGACAGTTTCGGATGCCAACTTATCTCAATGGCAATGATAATGGCATGCTCATAGAAGTATGTGCGGGGCTCTTGGATGAAGACAATCCGGAAGATTGCATCAAGCGAGAAACAGAAGAAGAAACCGGTTACAAAGTCTCTGATGTCACCAAAGTCATGGAAGCCTACATGTCACCTGGATCAGTCACAGAGATACTATATCTTTTTACTGCCGCATATACAAAAGACATGAAAGTAAGCGAAGGTGGTGGCCATGAAGACGAACAGGAAAATATAGAAGTGTTAGAGATTCCATTTGACAAAGCAATTGAGATGATGCGAACGGGAGAGATAAGGGATGCCAAAACGATGATGCTTTTACAATTTGCTCAGATACATAACTTGCTCGAATAATCCAATGTAATTAAAATCAGAATGATTGTATCGAGCCTAAAATTTAGAAACTTCCCAGTGGACGACACAGACATCTTCCCATGGACATTACCTATCGTTAAGAATTTTGAGGAGTTACAATTTGAAAAACCAATCAGTTTCTTTGTAGGAGAAAATGGCTGTGGCAAGTCAACTTTCTTAGAGGCTATCGCCGCATACACCGAAGTACCGTTAGCAGGTAGCTTCAGATTAGAAGAAGACGCTTCACTCGACGCGGCTAATCGCTTAGGCAAGTACTTCTATATGCGTTATGAACAGAAGACTCGTCATGGCTTCTTTATCAGAGCAGAAGACTTCATTGGTTTCTCAAGAAATATAAAGAACCAGATCCAGGCATTAGACGATGAGATCATAGAAGTAAAAGAGAATTTTTCTGGTGGAGATATCAATCTAACAATTGGAGCCATAGAAGGAGAGAAACAAGAGTTTATAAAAAGATATTCAAAAGATCTGGAAGCAATGTCGCATGGCGAAGGCTTTATGAAGTTCTTTACTTCA
This sequence comes from uncultured Saprospiraceae bacterium, assembly GCA_938022935.1. GTDB lineage: Bacteria > Bacteroidota > Bacteroidia > Chitinophagales > Saprospiraceae > JAJRXG01. The sequence goes on along the minus strand of CALIHL010000034.1, from coordinate 6,826 downwards.
CGAATCACTGGAAGAGGCTTATACCTGATAGACGAACCAGAGGCTGCACTATCTCCATCAAGACAACTAAGTTTACTTTCTATCATTTTAGAAAAAGTAAAGAAAACTGGATCTCAGTTTATTATTGCAACCCACTCACCTATCATCATGTCAGTACCAGATTCAGAAGTCTTTCTATTTGATGATGGACTTATCACCAAAGTTGATTATAAAGAAACTGATCACTTCAAAATCACAAAAGGAATATTGGACAATCCTGGCTCGATCATGAGCGAACTATAACTTCGCGGCGTTATAAATCGTCTCACCCTCTTTTATAGTTTCAACAACCTTGATATGCCTTATGTCATCTGGCTCTACATCCAGAGGATTCTTGTCCAACAGTACAAAATCAGCCAACTTTCCAACTTCTATACTACCCTTCTTATCTTCTACACGATGTTGATATGCGCTATTGATAGTAATAGCTTTTAAGCCCTGCCAAGGACTTATCCTTTCATTGGATCCAATAACGTCCCCTGATCTTGTAGTCCTATTGACAGCTGTCCATAAGAGGAACATCTGATCTATAGGCGTTATGGTATAATCCGTATGGTTGGTATAAGTGATACCCATTTCTCCCGCAGTATTCATTGGACTTAAGAAAGAAGCTCGCTCTTCTCCTAAGTTATCTATGTGTACATCTCCCCAGAAGTAAGCATGATTACTAAAAAAAGAAGGTACGAACTTGTACTTCTCATATCTTTCTAATTGATCTTGACCTACAAACTGAGAATGAATAATAACCGTCCTTTGTTTATCGTCAGCAACGCCCATACTATCTGTGACATACTCATGCGTATCGAGAACCAAGTCAATAGCTCCATCACCATTGGCGTGGATATATGTCTGAAGTTTGTTTTTATAATTTTCCGCAAGGACTTTTGTTAAATCTGCAGGAGATATGGTTGGTACACCACGACATTCATGGACACAACCTGGCACGTTGGTTAGATATGGTTTTCTAAAGTAAGCCGTCTTCCCTTGTGGTGATCCGTCAGATACAATTTTCATCCCAGTTACTCTGAGTCCGTTTTGATCAAAAGTTAGTAGATCTTCTTTTTTATAAGCATCGACTTCTATGTAGCTGGCCAACACTTCTATATCCAGCTTCAACTTGTCCTGCCCCGCAAGGCCTTGTAAAAACTTAAATGTTTTATAATCACAAAGGCCATCCTGTGCAGTTGTGATACCATAACTGGCATAATGATCCTGCACTTTATCAAACAGCCCAACCATTTCCTTAACTTCTGGTACAGGCAGTTGGGGCAGTATCATGTACATCGCTTTTTCTTGAAGTAGGCCCGTTGGTTTTTTAGAGATACGATCCCTTACTATAACTCCTCCTTCTGGATTTTCAGTTTCAATCGTGATACCAGCTTTGTCCAATGCCTTCTGATTAACCGATATCATATGCCCAGACACATGCAATATCATCACAGGTTGATCCGGGAAAGCTTCTGTAAGCTCACTAAGTGATGGATGTCTTCTTTCTTCCAGTTGATCGGGATCATAACCATGACCAAGGACCCAAACATTTTGACCCAGGCCATTTTCAAGTTTATGTTCTTGCAGCTTGGAGATGAGTTGGGAGATGTTTTTAATATTTCCGACAGGGGGAGCGTTAAGATCTGCCCAACCAATCGTCCTCATGGCTATACCCACATGACTATGAGCATCTATAAACCCTGGTAAGAGCGTTCTGCCTTCTAAGTTTTTATACTTAGTCGCACTGCCTTTATACTTGCTGAGTGTAGCACTATCTCCTACCGCGCTGATCACACCATCAGTCACTGCCACTCCATCTATGAGTTTTTTATCATCAACCATCGTTAAGATAGGACCACCATAGATAATCACATCAGCTTCGATAAACTCATCGGTCTCCTTACAACTGAAGATCAAAGACAAAATAATACATAAAAGAAGTAACCTGTTCATCAATCGAAGATAGAGAAAGTCAGCTCTACGAGTATCTTAAGACAACTTCGTCTCCGCTGCCGTTGGATCGTAAGGTACATTGATATGCAACCACAAAGATCTCGAGCCTCTCAACAACTTAAAGTAGACTAATGCCGCTAAAAAGAAGGTGAAAAAGAGCGCTCCTGTTGGATGCCACTTGAAGTAAAAGACAAGCAATAAAGTTGGCGCTAATAGTAAAAACGCGGAGATCACGTAGGAGATAAACATCGCACCGTAATAGAACCCAAGCTCAGGCTCCGTTCTTTGGTTACAATGAGCGCATCGCTTTGGCATGTCTAATGGCTTCGTAATATCAAATGGCTCAGTAAATATCTTTGTTTGCCTACATCGAGGACATTTGTATTGCCACATTGCTTTAAAAGAGAAACCCATTAGCGTATGAAAGTGAGCTACAAATGTGGTGGTTCTTAGCGAGCTATACAAGGATACACTTTAAGGGTTTCTACCAGATGTTAGATTACTAATTATTTCTTTCTTGTGCATTGTTGTGAAGAGCATGTATGAAGAATGTTAATTGGGTTAAAATAAGGTCGGTTTTAAAGTCCGCTACCTTAGCAGTGGTTTGGATTGGCGTCAGTCAAGTGATACAAGCACAATCACCAGCTAACCTGCTCAGCGATGTCAATGCTTCGCATGGGTTTACGACCACTATAGCCATCGAGAACACCTTCAATAACGGTAGAAGACAAGAAGAGACTCAATTGGGCCTACCTGTTAACTCTATCATTAATCTTGACCTCCCATCAGATGCTGTCTGGGACAATATGTCTGATGAAGCGAAGATGCTTTACCTCCTTAACGATGAAAGAACTTCAAGAGCGGGTATCGACTATGGTGCTGGGCCAGTAAAAGGTCTTCCTTTTGCTGGAGTAGCTCAAGGCGTTGATAACGTGAGTAACAATTATGCTCAGACCTTGTTTCAGAATGACGCATTTACACATAATTATGGTGGCACCAGTCCTTCAAGTAGATTAGGAGCCGTTTATAATAACACATGCAAGGAGTTTACATCAAGGAGTGAGAACTTATATGCGTCTGTTCACTCTGCTAATACTGGTTTCCCAAGAGCAGTTGAGAAGGCGGTTTATGGATTCAATTACGATGACGCTGGTTCGGCATGGGGACACAGGGAGATGTGTTTGCTTCAAGATCTTAATCTTCAAGGGCAATCATGGGGATTCAATAACAATGAAGGTAGCGCTGGTAGCGAAGGATATATAGGCGTTGGTGTTTATCGCGGCACTAATTATGGTGGTTTTGGAAGTAACTGGCCATATGGCGTAGTGTTGGCCTTAAACTACATCGACCCAAGTCCCAGTTGCACATACACCATAATCGAAGCTGAAGACACTGATCCAAGCGAACCTGTTATAGATCCATGCAGTCAACCACTTACAATCTATAGTACATCTGACATTTCTGTCCACTCTTCAGACCATTCTGTTACGCTTGAAGCAAATGCCTCTTTCTCAACACCAACAACAATCTCTTCACCTGAGGTAAATATTAATGCTGGCTTTTCAATTGAAGCAGGTACTTGTCTCCAAGTAGTAAACGCTGGTTGCGCCTATAATGGAAGCTTCGATTGTGAGACACAGCAACCTCAAGGTCCGATATCAGGTAGTGGCAACTGCACATCACCATTCATCATATCATGTAATGAATCCCACAATTCTACCAATAGTAACAGAACTAACCAATGGAGTGGTTATGGCACTCAATCAGGTTGGACTGGCGGTGAAGTTGTTTATAAAATGACATTACCTGCTGGGGCAAACCGAACAATAACGCTAAGCGGCCTTACTGAAGATCTTGATATGTTTTTGGCCTCCAGTTGTTCAGCAAGCGCTACTCTTTCGGGTAGTACGAGTATTGGATTGGCTAACGAATCCTTGAATATAATTACTCAGTCATCGGGTGACTACTACATCATAATTGATGGTTGGGGTGATGCAGTCAGCTCATTCGCACTTAATGTGTCTTGTACAAATGCACAAGCCGCCAAGCCTATTAGCAATAAATCAATGATGTCTATCTCAAAAGAAAAAGCTAAGTCTATGGTTGGAAAACCCCATATCGAAGACCAGTAGAAGGGCTGGCACTCATTTTTTCTTTGTCTATCCATAATATCTAAGCGGCTTATCCGAGATTCTGTCTAATATTGCGCCCGCATGACAGATACCAGATTTGATGATATCCGACCTTTTAATGACACTGAAGTACCAGCTGTACTTCAGCGCCTTTTAGATGATGATGATTTTATCAGAGCCATTGCTAGGCAAAGATTTGGCAGAATCGAAAGACTCATCGCCTTTATAGCTCATCCATTCATCCGATATAGTCTTAAGCCGCAGATCAAACTGCTCAAGTCTGTAAAGATCATCCAAAGTAAAGTCAAGCGTTATATCACTCGGATGATACGTAAGACTTCAGATGGATTCTCTGTATCAGGTTTGAGTACACTTAAAAGAGATACCGCTTACCTATTCATTAGCAACCATAGAGACATCGTACTTGATCCAGCATTGTTGAATTATGCTTTGTATAATGACAAAAGGAAGACTATCCGTATCGCTATTGGAGATAATCTTTTGGACAAGCCTTACGTGTCTGATCTGATGAGACTTAACAAGAGCTTTATCGTAAAGAGATCTGTCACCGCTCCAAGAGAGATGCTTTCTAATTTCAAAACACTGTCGGCCTACATCCAACATTCTTTATTAATAGACAACAACCCGATTTGGATTGCTCAAGCAGAAGGACGGGCAAAAGATGGTAATGACAAAACCGCTCCTGCGATTATAAAAATGATCGCCATGTCAAAAGCAAAGGAAGAGTCATTCTCTGACTTTATCAATAAGATCAAAATCGTGCCTGTCTCCATAGCGTATGAGCTGGACCCTAATGATCATGCAAAGGCCAAAGAGCTATACATCCTTGAAAAGCACGAGAAATATAACAAATCTAAAAACGAAGATGTGGACTCCATCACTAAAGGCATCACAGACTATAAAGGGAAGATACACTTAGCCGTAGGTAAGCCGTTAAATGGAAATTATAAAAACGCAAAAGAAGTAGCCGAAGAGATAGACAGTCAAATAATCGGCAACTACAAACTTCATCCGTCTAATCACTTCGCTTACAATATGCTTCATGGTAGTTATGCAGATAGTTTTCAGAAGACAAAAAACGATTATCGCACAAGCATATTAGAAAAAAGAGAAGCAGCTTTTATTGACCGAATGAACGCTATACCAGAGAAACATCGGCAGTATGCTTTAAGTATGTACGCTAAGATTGTAGAAAACAAAGTGCGACTTGAAGTCTAAAATTGAAAAAACAGCAAAGCACTCAGTCAACTTTTTCTGGGTTTCACACCCACTGTTTACTAAACTATAATAGTTCAAAACTACTGCCACCCGCAGGGATTGACTTCGTCGATCCCTTGAACGCCCAAGGTCAAAACTAAATATTTGCACGCTGCGCTTATTCTTTTGATAAAGTCTTAGACTTGAGCGAGCTCAAATAAGACTTCATAGAAAAGAAGCCTCTATGAGGCTACAAATATTTAACTCTCTGGTGGAGCCGGAGGGATTCGAACCCTCGTCCAGACAAAGCGCTTGCAAGCCTTCTACATGTTTATCTCTTACTTGAGTTTTCGACATCGGGAAGGTGTAAAAGCAACCACCCTCAGCTTATCTTCATTAAGTTTCGTATCTACTGACTAAAGCGGATCAATAGAACTATTCTACCTTTGGTTAAGGTGACATCATGTGTAGTAGAAATCAACGATGCGACCTAAAAGCTTCTAATCCTAGATTAGGCAGCTAGTGCGAATTGTCTTTCGCCAAATAAAGTTTGATTACCATTTTTTGCGCAGTGAGCAACCTTTCTGCGACATGCTTACTTACCAACATTCTTTCCTGTCAATTCCAGTCGGCCCCATATTTTCAAACAACTGATGTGATCTCTCTTGTAGATCAAATTTCGCGCAAAGCTAACGAAGTATTGTTTAAAGCAATATTTATATCAAATAGTTCCTGCTAGACATGCTTTCTTTATACAAAAAGCTAAAAGGACAGATCAAATTGATCTCTACTAACGTTAATGATTAAACTCACGCGTAGAACAGTGAAGAAAGAACTACTCAATCGACTACTTAGCGAGCATCAACTATGTAACACCTGCCCTTCTCCAGAAGAGGTCGACAACTTCTTCATAGAGCTGATGGGACTACTCTATATGGACTACGCAAAGATCCCTCTTGACACACAAGAGCTTATCTTAGCTGAAGAAAAGCGCCTCAAAGCACTATTAGTAGATCTGCTTTCGCGAAATCCTATGAACGCTGTCCTAGGTGTACAGAAGATCACTGAATCTTTCTTTGATGGACTCTCAGATATCCATAAAGACTTACTTAAAGATGTCATGGCGATATATGAAGGAGATCCAGCCTGCCAAAGTCCTAGAGAAGTCATCAGGAGCTATCCAGGATTCTATGCTATAGCTGCATACAGGGTGGCACATCACTTGCACATATTAGGTGTTGAGGATCTGCCAAGGATTATTACCGAGCATGCACATAGTCAGACAGGCGTTGACATCCACCCTGGAGCTGCCATCGCGGCTTCATTTTGTATCGATCATGGCACAGGTATTGTTATCGGAGAAACAACCGTCATCAAGCAGCATGTCAAGGTCTATCAAGGAGTAACACTTGGAGCACTTAGTGTTGATAAAGCCGATGCTGATAAGAAGAGACATCCTACGATTGAAGAAGGATGCGTACTATATGCAGGAGCAA
>CALIHL010000033.1 GCA_938022935.1 uncultured Saprospiraceae bacterium | reverse complement strand
GATATGCACTGCATCTATATCTGAGTCTTTCAATAATTCCTCATAAGATGTGAAGCGCTTTTCAATCTTAAAAGCATTTCCGATCTTTTCAAGTTCTGATTCTGTTCTTTGACAAATGGCTACTAATTCTACTCCTTCATAGGCTTGATAAATTGGAATAAATTCTGCTCCAAATCCAAGTCCGACGATCGCTATTCTAAGTGGTCTGTTACTCATTATTTTTTCAATTTTAAATATCTTTTTTAAGAGGTACTTGTTCTAAGCTTTTCATATAAGCAACCAAGTCTATAATCTCTTCATCCGTCATCGTATTGAATATACCTTCTGGCATCAGTGATTTTTCACTTACTTCCTTTGACTGAATGTCAGATCGGTTGATAACTATTTCTGTCTGCCCAACTGTTATCAAGGTAACTTGACGATCTGTCTCAGCTGTGATATTGCCAATATGGGTTCTACCATCTTGGGTGGTTATGATGACCATTTTATAATCATCCTGAATCTCTTCACTTGGCATGATGATGTTACTTAGCAAGTAGGCAGTATTGGACCGATTAGACCCAGTAAGATCAGGTGCAAGATTACTTCCTTCATCAAACATCTGATGACAGACAGCGCATGCTCGTTGGAAAACAGATCGGCCCGCACTTGGATCAGCCTTGGCGATGGCTTGATCTGAAAGTAGGCGTTGGTACTTGGCGTATTGCGCTTTCTTATCTGATGACATCTCGTCTATCGGACCCCATATCTCAACAAAACCATTTCCCACTACCCTTCTCAATTGTAACGCTATGTAAGCTGGTATATCTCGTCTTGGTATCTTATCATCCTTTAGGGCAATACTCAAGAGCCACCCATAAGTTGGGCGAGATGCCAATGTAAGAATCGACTCTTGCTTTTCTAATTCGCTAAACGAATCATACTTAGAAAGTAATAACTCTCCTATTGGCCGATGATCATAACTCGCTACTGCTCTTATGGCATCTAAGCTTAACTCCTTATTATCTATTAGTGCTGGAAGCTCTTCTAGCAACTCCGGTCTTTGTTGTCCTGCCAAACTTATAATGGCTTGCTTTTTCAATGCTACATCCGAGTTATCATTTTGAAGATGAGCAAGCATTTCTTTGGCAGCAGCTGAAGAACCAAAGTACTGTGCAATCAAGAGTGCGGTTGGTGCTAGTTTTTTATTAGATTTTAACTTGTTATACGTCTTCGGCCAGTTGCTGGGCTCAGGAATATTGGCTCTACCTTGCAGTCCAGCAAGCATACCAAGAAGCAGACTTTCTTGGTTATTAGAGCGGGCACCTGCTGTGATCGTCAATGCTTCTAATTGGTCCGCATCTACGAGTCTTCTTGCTATACTTTCAGCTATCCAAGGCAACTGTGATTTGCTGGCTAATTGTAAACTTTTTTCTTCATCAATTGGTATGAGACTTTCGATACCATACCATAGCATCAATGGGATATTTGGATCGTCAGCGTCCTCACTATATGAAACAAGGTGTTCTGCAATAGGCCATCTATACTTTTTTTCAATTCTTTGTAAGGCTGCCGCCAAATACATCCTAACAACTGAGGACTTTTCTTTTTGTGATATTTGGCGAAAGCGATCTGCAACTGATTGTTCTAGAGACTGATCTTCGCATAGCAATTGTATCGCCCAAGCTCTGATGTATTCTTCATCATCACTGAGTAATTCAACTAACTGATCTGTAGATATAGAATTAGAAACATGAAGGCTCCACAGTGCTTTTAATCTATGATCCACATTATCTTCGGTGGCTAACAAATCGTTGAGAAATTCAACTGATTCATTATCAATTTTCTTAGAAGTTGCCCGATACTGCAGTATCGTTCTTGCACGACGCGTATGCCAGTCACTCTTACTTGTTTGCAATTGTGCAAGAGCCAAGTCACTCAGTTTTGTAAGATCATCATAGCGGCCTTCCCATTGTTCTGCATTTGTCTTTTCAGGCATGATTCTAAATACTCTGCCCGTCTCTTTGTGTAGTACTTCCTTACCACAGATATCTGCGTCATGCCAATCCAAGACATACAATCCACCTTCAGGACCAACCTCCATAGAGAAGCCAATCCACTGGGCATTATTAGCGAGCATAAAGTCTTCTCCATGGCTTGCAGTAAAGCCAGAACCATTTGGCGAAAGCACATCTGATAATACGGCGTGCTCATGTATGTTGGCCATAAAGAGACGTCCTTGTTGATCTGCAGGAAAGGCATCAGATTGATAGACTCTGGCACCACCATGAGCGGAGCGATGTCTATGATCTACAATCGTCTGGATGTCTTTATAAACGTATGGATTAAAATGTCGACCCCCTTGTCGCTGGTAGATGCCACCTGGTATCACATGAAACAAATGTGGAATAACACAAGCAGATATAAAGAGCTGACCCTTTGCGTCGTGATCTATGCCCCAAGGATTACTAAATCCATGAGCCACTGCTTCAAACTTATCTTTAACAGGATGATATCTCCAGACGCCTCCATTGATATCTATGCCATCAGCTTCTAAAAGATCTTCTGGGAAGGCCTCTCTATGTCTGTATATCTTTCCTTTGCCTTGTGGTTTTCTAATTTTAGAAGGCGTAGCAAATCCTTCTAATCCATATAACCAGCCATCAGGCCCCCAGTGCATACTATTGATCGTCTCATGTCGATCTCTGATGCCCCAACCTGTCAAGAGCACTTTTATATCTTCTACGTCTGCCTTATCATCTTGATCTTTGTCTGGCACAAAAAGTAAGTTGGGCGGTGCGCCTAAATACAAACCATCAAATCCTACAGCAATCGCAGAAGGAAAAGGAATGCCGTCTAAAAAGACAGTTCGTTTATCTGCCACACCATCATGGTCTGTGTCTTCTAAAATTAGAATTCTACTATCGCCAGAATTAGAAAAACCATATCCGCGAGATTCGTAATCACGATTTTCTGCTATCCACATGCGTCCCTTATCATCCCAACAAAATGCCATCGGCTGGGTGATCATTGGCTCTGATGCATATGCGTTGACTTTATAGCCCTCTTTGATGGTCATCTCAGCAACAGCCTCTTCTGGCGAAAGCAGTTTAGCATCCAATCCTTCTTGCTGCGCGATGCCCCAAAGTGATGCAGTATTGTACATGCCATCGTCACCAACATAATCCGCCCAGAGATCATTGATACGGATGTCATTATGTTCACCTGTATAGGCCACTAACTGATGAAGCATCGAAATGATTTCTCCTTTGGGGATGTGTCGGTCTCCCATTCTGGCTGGCGCCGGCCCTACGCCTAATTGGCCATCAACTCTCCATGTTTGTGGGAAGCCCTCGTTCTCTGGATGATCAAAGATGGCCATGTGTCCCCACTCGTCCAGACCTTCGATCTCCATACCGACATCCACCCACATCGCCCGCTGTCCTTCAGCTTGTGCATTACGCTGACGAGCCGCATTAATCGCTTCACCTTTTACGTCTTTCTTCCAAGGCATCCTTAGAAAGAGTCCTCCATAATCAAACTCATTAAGAGTAATATCTTCCAGAGCTTTCCCTTGCCATTCTAATGACAACAAGTATTGATCATGCGATTCTTCAAATGTCCAAGTCTGTGTTTCTTCCATAATCGGCGCAGCTCCATCATCTAACATATGATAGACAGTCTGCCATTTCAATTGTGGGCCTTCGTCATCTAAGATCTCAGCCGAGACTTTTTGCCAGTGGCTTCCCTCGGGATGATGAAAGAAGTCTCTTCCGATTTGTTTTTTGATCTTGTCAGTCTTGTCTTTTCTGTAAAACCATTTTTTCAAAGTTTCATCATCTGCACCGCTGCCATTCACTCTTGTAAATCCCCAGTACAAACCTGTCTGATGTTTGTGATGCGATGGACTGTATTGAGTCAATGACACATCCGAGTTGGGTGCCATGATGGGATGCAGATATGGGCGATGACTATCATCCGCATGATGCGTAACGACGGGTTTTTCAACTCCATCTTTGTATATCGCTATCTGTCCGTCTACATCAGATATTGTAAAAGAACTTGTGGCCGATTCTTGAGCAGGAGCACTTTGGTCTTTGCATCCTTGCGACAAAATTATTGCAACTGTTAGTATGCAAGCGATTATAAAATTAGAATATGCTACATAAGGTCTCATGACTATATTATTACTGTAATTTTTCTTTGCTTTTTACTTTGATGACTCCATTCATACTTTGCCAGTGTCCGGGGAATGTGCACACATATGGATAGTCTCCCGGTTCATCAGGAAGCTTGATCCGCAGTTTATATTCTTCACCTGGATTGAGTATGGGTATGTAGTGGAGGATCTCTTTCATGTCTGGGATGTAGTTTCTATCTGCAGCGTATTTCGCTTTTGCAAATGCTTCTCCTTCTCGCCCTACTAAACGAAGTGAACCAGGCTCTATTACTAATAAGTTATGTTGCATGGCATCATCATTTAGAAAAGTGATCTCAAGTATTTCTCCAGCGACAGCATCGATCTGTGTGATATCATACTTCATCTGATCCTTGATGGTCTTGATCGTCACTTTGCGATCCACCAAGCCCCCTTCTGCATCCAGATCCTTAGCATATGAACTAGCATAAGGACCATAGTTTTTTAGAAAGACACCTATAATATCATCACCATCGGCATACTCAGATCGTGCAGAAGAGATGATTTTTTCAATTTTGTACTTCCATGTACCAGCCATCGGTATGACGTTGTCTCCTAATTGTAAAAATACATCTCCATCTTTGCCGCCTATACCACCCCCACCTTCAATTTTGATAGCAATTGTGTTTTTTCCAGGCTTGAGTACGCGCCGGTTGATTTTATAATTTCGCTTGACGTCCCAGCCCATCCCACTCGATACAAACTTCCCATTGATATACAAATGATCTTTATGATAGGCTCCGCCAATGTGCCATGAAGCTGGATAACTTATCTGATCTTCAGTCAGATCAATAGTAGTGTTATACCACATGATACCATTAAATCCAGTGAGCTCTTCGATGTTGGTGTGATTGAGCCATTTGGGAACAGGGATCTCAGCCCAATCGTCAGTATTGAGAGACGGGTCTGTATAGTTGATATCCTCTATATCTTCTTTTGCCGCTCTGGATGTTAAAATATTGGGATCGCTCTTGACCAGTGATTTTATAAAAAGATCTTTATGCTTTACGGCTGCAACATATACAGAACGTGACAACCAAACATCAGAAAGGTAGCTATCATCATTGGACAAAGTAACAAGCGTTTCTGCCAGTAGTTCTGTAGAAGGTAGCTTCCATAACTTATTGCTCACTGCAAGTTGAACAACTGCATCTTCATCCTCAAAAAGTTCAGACGCTATCATCGCTTCTAAAGTCTCAGTAGAATTAGGTAGCGATTGAATAGCACCTTTTCTAACTCCAGCAGCAGGGTGTGTAAGCGCCTCTGATATGGCATCAAGAATTTCCGGATTTTCTTCATTGACCAGACCAAGTCCGTGTAAGGTCCAGATCCCATGCAAGGCAGGATTGTTAAGTCCTTGTGCATCCTTGGTTCTATCTTTTATAAGATTGATCAAATCATCTTTTACAGAAGTATGCCCTCCCTCGATCAGTAGCCTCTGAGCATGCATACGCCACAACAAGTTATCAGATGTGAGCGTCGCTACAAGTTGTTCCGCATTACTTGGATCAAGTGAAATGGGATCATAAGTAGGTGCATCCTCATGTACCAATTTATAAATTCTACCTCTTTGTTTGTCTCTTAAAGGATTGACGTGTGCATTACCCAAACCATTTTCAAATCCCTCGGGGATAGGATTGTGCTGGATGATAAAATTATACCAATCTAAAATCCAAACAGCACCATCGGGTCCTACATCGGCGGCAACAGGAGACACCCATTCGTCTGCGCTACTCAAGAGGTTCCACCCGTCCCTTTCTGTATAGCTGGCACCATCTTTTGAAAGAACAGCTTTGTGTAATAGGTGGCCTGTAGGTTCGCATACAAGTGCGACTTTATTCCAATATTCTTCTGGAAAAGATCGAGCGGTATAAAGTGCATGTCCCGCTGCTGCTGTAAATCCACCGAAGACATCTACCTGTCTAAAATTGCGTGTGATCGGATGAAAGAGATAATGACCGTCTATCTTTTCGACGCCCCGAGCATACAGTCCATCAACATCTTTTGTGTGCGCATCCGGGATACCGTAGTACCCACTGTGTGTATTATTGGCTGTTGAAATAAAGACATCATTGGCCTCAGACAATCCAAGACCCCAAGTATTATTGGAAGTACGACTCATGTATTCTAAAGAAGAAGCGTCGGTTTTAAATCTATAAATTCCTTGTGAAAACTTGTGTTCCTCATCACCGATTTTGCCTTCGAAACCAGAGTAGCCAAGCACACCCCAGATCTGATTGTCAAAACCATATCTCAAATTAGAAGGCCCTGCATGAGTATCAAAAGTGCCCCAACCGTCTATGATGATCTCACGTACATCAGCCACATCATCTCCATCTGTATCTTTGAAAAATAGAAAGTGTGGTGCTTGCGAAACGATGACACCTCCATTAGCAAATACAAGACTTGTCGGTACGCTAAGATTTTCTGCAAAGACTGTAAACTTATCCGCCTTGCCATCTCCATCAGTATCTTCTACAATCTTGATCCGATCGCGTCCCACTCCATCTTCTACTTTGATCTCATTAGGGTAGTCCACTGTTTCTAATATCCACAGTCTGCCATTCTCATCCCAATTCATAGCAATGGGATTAATAATGTCTGGCTCGGAAGCGAATAATTCTAATTTGAATCCCGGTGGTGTCTGAATCATCTTCATGGATTCTTCTGGGCTCAATGGTGCTTGTAGCTGAGGTACTGGGTCTCTTTGCTCGTAGTTAGGGATCTTCGCATCGCTATATGCCAATACTGGAAGTTCTAATTGTGATAGTGCTGTTTTCTTGGCATCGCCGATAGCCCAGAGGATACCTCGGTGCAATAATTCTAAAAAACCAGGATTGCTCCAAGTTCGTTCATCGTGTCCTAAAGCTGTATAAAAGATCCGACCCTTGCCGTACTCCTTTATCCAAGTGTAAGGCTCTCGGTGGTCACCCTCGACGCGCTCCATGAGCACTTGTTTTTTGCTATGCTTCGTATGTACATAAGTCTCATCCCAAGTCTTAAAGGGTTGGAGGCCAGATGTGATCTCATGAGCGCCATCTATGATCTCCAAAGAGAATGTAGCAGTATCGTGAGATTCAAACTGTCCTCCTATGATGTCGACAAGTTTATCTGAATTGCGAAAACAATAGCTAGCAGAATGAACAGGGACAAAACCACCACCCTTTTTTATAAAATCCAACAGTGCTTTCTCATGAGAAGCTTTAATCTCATCATGATTAGCGTATAGCATGACTGCATCGAAATTAGAAAGATTGTTTTTGTTTAGATCTTTCAATTCGTCTGTGTAAGTCAAGTTGATGCCTTTAGAAGCAACATATGAAGAGAGGTGTGGCATCAGCTCGTAGCTGTTGTGATGCTCACTATCATGTCCTAAGAAAAGCACTTCCATCTTGCGAGGCTCTATCGGTTCATTAGTTGATGACTTACAACTATACATCATCCAAACAGTTAAGCAAGCAAATACGATTAAGAGTAAGTTAGTTTTAAGTTTCATGATGTTCAGAACTTAACTGGATGAGTAAAGAGATTTTAAAAAGGCTAGGCCATCTATAGCAAACTGATCTTGGGTCTCAGCAAATGGTTTCCAAATGCATACGGCACCAGCCAATTCTTGACTATTGGGCGTGAAGCTTTCTATGGAGATGACGCCATTATAATTGACTGCATCAAGGCCTTTTTTCAACTCCGCCCACGGCGTTAGTCCAGTGCCTGGCGCTCCGCGATAATTTTCAGAGACTTGCATATGGATCAAGTGGTCACCAACTGTAATTATGGCTTTCGCCAAATCTCGTTCCTCCAGCGTCATATGAAAACTATCCAACATGATCTTAGCTGATGGGCGATCAATATCTGTAACCAATCGAAGTAAGTCGTCAGCAGTATTGACCAAATCTGACTCAAAGCGATTGAGCGACTCTATAGCTAAAAAGAGTCCATGAGTGGCAGCTCGCTCACTGGCTTTACGGAGGTTTGTTACTGCAAGGTCCCATTCTCTCTTTCTTTCATCGGGAGGAAGCAACCTCGTTTTCCCAACCGCACTATACATCGGTCCTGCAACAAATTTTGTATCCCAAGCCAAGCAAAACTCAAAGCACTTCTCCAAGTAATCAAAGCAAACTTGGTGCACTGCAGGATCATCATGAGTGAGATCACGAGTCTGCCCAAAGGCACCACAAACAACAGCTTTTAATCCATTGGCAGCAAGGGCTTGTCTCACCTCTATCGCATCAATGATATCTGGATCTTCTACGGGTATCTCAACATGCGAAAAACCCATCGCCTTGATCTTAGGAAAAAGATCAATGGATGCAGTGTTGAATGGAGATGTCCAAAGCCATGTGCTTACTCCAAAGTCCATGTTGTTAGAGTTGGTTACTCTAAAAATAGAGGAATGTGGGGGATTAGAGTATAAATGGAGGGATTATATCTGGGAAGGAAGGACAAGGCAAAGTTTTGCATTCGCTGACAAAAGAGAACTATCTGCAGTCATTAAGGATACTAACTCTGAGTGTCACCCTTAGACAACATTTACGAAAGTGTAATAGCTTTGTTATGTCGGATGGCTAATCATCTAGCCTTTCGAAAGTCATCGTACCCATAGTTGGAACGACTCCATTAGTACCCAATGGAGCATCTGTTATCATAAAGATTGGCACTTGAGGGATTGTGACTTGATTAGAAGAAGTGTAAGAAGGACCGCTATCTGTGCCTGAGTCGTAAATGTTCACATTAACCGTCTTGGTAGGAACCCAAGTTCCATTTTCAAAGAGCTCAATATCACGGACACCGATAAACCAATCTGGACTCGGAGCCACCATAGAAACCAGGCTAACCAAGGTATGGGTATTGCTCACGTTAAAATCGACACTTACTGAGCCAGGAGAAAGAGAAACGCCTCCTCCACTAATCAACGATTGTCCTTTTTTCTGTGCTATAAAGCTTTGTATCTCAGATGTAAGGGGTGACTTACTTCCAAACTCTGCCATGTTCTTAATACCAGTTGAAGCTAAAGCATTAAGTTCAAATAAAGAGCCAGCGTCATTGTGCGTCATGCCTATCAATCCTGAAAAATGAGGATTAAAAGGGAAGCTATTGGGGTGAGTTGCAGCACTCCAGGTCGCTTGAAAGGTCACACGATATGTAGCGTGATTGGCAGCGCTAATCCCAGGGATAATGATCCAACCACCATTACTTTGAAATAAGGTGTCTCCTGTAAATGAAACTGAAAAATGGGGTATAATATCATGTGCGTCACGTTTTGCTAACGTGCCATCTGCTTGCCTCACGACAAGCGATGTGCTTGTCTGGTCGTTATCCATCTCAACAACTTTCACTTTACCGTCAAAGACACTTGACTCTTGTGTAAAGGAAGTTTGTGCTATAAAGAGCGTTACAATTAGGAGTATTAGCCTTGGCATAGTGTGATGTTTATTGTTAAACAAGATATTCTTGTAGATAGTACAGTATGAGATGGGATTTGGTTGCGGTGAATGACGTCGTTTCACTTTGCATTCACCGCGGGCTATGAATTGTACTGCAGGGCACTTTGTATTCACCGCGGGCTATGATTCTGCTGCGTTGCACCGCGAGGTACGATTCTACTGCGTAGACTTTGCAGTCACCGCGGGCTATGATTCTACTGCGTAGTGCTTTGCAGTCCCTGCGGACTAAACTTCTACTTTGTTTCACTTTGTATTCAACGCGGGCTCTTTATTTTTACCGTTTCACTTGGCAGTTACTGCGTACTAAATTTCTACTTCGTTTCACTTTGTAGTCATCGCGGGCTATGACTTTACATTACTATAATTTTGAATCCTTGATTTTACTAATTGTTTCTCGTAAAAAAAGCTTAAGTGTACGCTTCCCTGAGCTGGTCTTGAAGTATGCTTCTCGGCGTAAAGCATCTTCTTTAGACAGATGGGCTTCATAGTAGATTAGTTTAAAAGGTCTTCTTCCCTTGGTGCTAACGTTCTTACCTTCTTGATGCTGTTTGAATCTCCGATCTACATTGTTGGTATATCCGATATATAGCTTACCATCTTTTAGGCTGTAAAGGATATATGTATAGTTAGAAATCAGCAATCATACGATAAAGCTAAACATTGTCCAGTGAATGACGTCGTCTCACTTTCCATTCACTGCGCGCTATGAATTCAACATCGTTTCTCTATATAGCCATGGTTGGTTAAAAACGAAAAATGGCGCGCCATGAAGGCGAAGTTTCCTACTTATATTCGAAAAAATACATACCCCGTGTAAACGAAAAAAGGACTTCGATCCTAATGATCGAAGTCCTTCATGGCGCCTCCTCAAGGACTTGAACCTTGGACCTACGGATTAACAGTCCGCCGCTCTAACCAGCTGAGCTAAGGAGGCATTGCACTAATGCGGTCGCAAATGTATCTGATTTACTCTTATTGTCCAATAGTCTCGAAGGATTTTATTAGGCAATTCTGTCAAGGGCTTGTTAGATCTCAATCATATCACCAATCCCCATTAAGATCAACTCCTTTCCAGCCGCTGTAAATGCTTGTTTTGCCTTGTCATGATCGATCTCGATGTAGCCAAATGTATCAAAGTGGCAGCCGATGTTCTTCTGACTCTTTACAAGGTCAGCGACTAAGGCAGCATCATCGTAGCCCATGGTGAAGTTATCTCCTATAGGCAGGATAGAGAAGTCCAAAGGTGGGCAAGTAAGAGGTATCAGCTCCATATCTTTCGTTAGTGCGGTATCTCCAGCAAAATAGAAGCAGCCCTCGTCGTTCCATATAACAAACCCCATCGGATTGCCAGCATAGGAGCCATCTGGGAATGAGCTGGTATGGATGGCATTCACAGCTTTGACCATACCAAAGTCAAAGGTCGCCTTGCCACCATGATTGAGTGGATGGCCTTTTATGTCTTGCTTAGCGAAGTGATTGACGATCTCGTAGTTGGCGATAAGGGTAGAGCCACAACGCTTGGCAACTGAGGCTACATCAGCAATATGATCTCCATGTCCATGCGAGGCCAATACATAGTCTGCCTCTATTGAATTGAGATCTATGTCCTTGGCAAGTGAGTTGCCAGATATAAATGGATCAAAAAGAAGTTTCTTGCCCATTGTTTCAATAAGAAAAGTAGCGTGGCCGTAGTAATGGATGTTCATGGTATTGACATTCTGTTGTGCTGATAAATATACCATTTACCTAATCAAGCCTTCCTCATGCCTTTTGATATCTTCGTAACTTAGAGAGTGATATGACAGAACAGACTGAGCAGACATTTGTACAAAGGCTTTGGGAGCGTAAGATTCCCCAATATCTCGGTTCTTATCTCGCTATAGGGTTTGGTTTGTTGCAGTTCTTAGAGTTCATCTCAGGGAGGTATAATCTGAGTAATTTCTGGGTCGACAAATACTTGTTGGTGTGGCTCATTATGATTCCTGCCATAATTATATTGATCTATTTTAATGGACAACTTAATCCTTCCACTGCAAGTGGTACTTTGAAATGGCCTAAAGCTGTAGTGGCAGGCAATACTGTAATTGCACTTCTTTTAGGTGGTTTTCTATTCAATGGAGAGACTGCCAATGCCACAAGCGAAGTGGTCCAGCTAACAGATGAAGAAGGGCAAACTGTCACAGCAGTTGTACCTTCTTTGAACAAGGTGAAAAATGTCGCTGTTTTTCAATTTGAAAATCTTACTGATAACAAAGATGAGGAATGGTGGGGCATAGCATTTTCTTCTTTGTTAGATCTCAACTTAGAACAACGATCGGAGTTTTATACCTTTTCTCAGTTTAATCTCAATGGTTACTATGACCGATTAGGCTTAACTTCTTTTGACCTACCCAGTGTTGGCATGCAAAGAGAGATTGCACAAAAGTCTCGCAATGATTACTTCACTCGGATATCATTTGATGTTGAAGGAGATCAGTATATTTTTAAAGGAGACTTATATAGCTCAAGAGATGGTAAAAGTATTTTTAAGATTGACGCTGTCGCAAATGACCCCTTTGAAGGTATAGACCTCATCAACCAACAGATCGCTGAGAATATCCCTGATGCTCTAGAAGAACTTGAGGACCAACTTAGACTTCCTTCTTCTTCCTTGATCACTAACAATCAAGAAGCATTAAAATATCATATACAATCAAGAATCACTTTTGCTAAAGATCCAACAGCACTTGAAGAGGTGGTACGTCTTGCAAAAAAGTCTGTAGAGCTCGATCCAACGTGTTCTGTGTGTCATTTTTATGTTGGTGACCCATTGTATGGATTGGGCAAGAGAGACGAGTCCATCACTTATATTAGAAACGCAATTAGATATGGCTCTTCTTTACCAGAGAGAATGCAGTTTGGACCTAAGGCTGTCCTGTACTCCATCACTGATAAAATGGACGCTTACTTAAAGTTACAAGAGGTAAGACGTCAAATGTTCCCTTATGACTTCGGTGCATATAGTCAACTCTTACCGCTCTATCAAACCAACTATGGCATCGATAGTGCCAAGATGCTCATGCAAGAAGCCATCGATAATGGCAACATAGAGCGTGGTTTGCTTTCTATGTATGATTTACAATTAGAAAATGAAGAGTATGCAGCCGCAGAAGCTACACTGGATCGATTTAGTCAAGAATTTCCCGACAGGGATCAAGATAGAATGAAGTATGCCACTATTTATGAGAATCAAGGCAAACTAGATGAAGCCCGTGAGATCTTACTAAAAGAAGAGATGCTTGACCCACTCAATACAACTATACAAACCAGACTTTCCTACATAGACTTTAAGGATGGTGCCATTGAAAAATCCAATGAACGAGTAGAACAAGGTTTAGAGGAGTCTACTACCCTTTCGGATAGCCTCAACTTTCTGTGGATAAAAGCATACTTCTTTCATATGACTGGCCAAATCCAAAAGGCAGAAGAAGCTTATGATACCTTTGAGTTTCATGGAGTCAAGAGAACACCTATCAACCGAATGGTTACAAACACACTATATCCCAAAGCAGATCTATATTACTCTACTAATCAGCTCAACAAAGTCCAAGGAGTCTTAGATAGAGTTCTAAAGTATGCACCACAATCTTCTGAGCTTTATGCATGCATGATTGACATGATGGCATTAGCAAAAGACTATAATATAAGCATGAATGCAGATGAATTTTATAATTGCCCACAAGCCTTTGAAAGTTATGGAGATGGATACACGGCTTACGTGAAAACACTGATTTTATATCATAAAAAAGACTATAAAGCTTGCATCAAAATTCTAAATAATGACAATGGAAGAGTAGAAGCTATTTTTAACGACAAGTACCTACTTGCTAACATCTATGCCAAGGCTGGGAAAGTCGATAATGCAAAGAAAATTATAAAGAAAGCGCTCGATCAAAAAACAGATGAGCCGATCTACTACTATCAGATGGCAACGTTTTTAGAAAACGATGATAAACTGAAGGCAAAAGAATACTTAGATATTGCACTAAAGTATTGGTATAACGCAGACGCCAACTTCATCCCTTTACAAAGGGCACAAGAACTATCAACAAGGCTATCTTCCTGAGGAGACTTTTAATTAAGAATTGTCTTTACGATATCTGGATCAGAAGGTCTCGGTGCATTGGCACTTACAATCTTCCCATCTTCATCAACTAATAAGAATCGCGGTATTCCTTGGATATTATAGGTGGTCGCTAGATCCGACTGCCATGCGTTATCAGCCATCAATTGCACACCACCGAGTTCTCTATCCACCACAAACTTCTTCCACTTCTCTCTGTCTTTCTCGTCATCAATAGATACACTGACAAATTCTACAGGTTTATCATGAAGATCTTTTTCTAATTTCTTCAATGATGGGATCTCGGCTATACAAGGTCCGCACCAAGTAGCCCAGATATCTATGTATACTTTTTTACCTTTTAGGTCAGATAACATTACCGACTCCCCGTCTCTATTTTTCGCTACAAAGTCCGGAGCATCTAATCCAGATCTGAGTAACTCCCATGGTTCAATCAATTTTTCTAACTTATGATTAAACACCGAGTTGGTCACTGTAGTCTTAAAGTCATCGATAAGGCCAGATGCTTCATCTATCCCACTTCCAAAATTCACTTGATCAGATATAGATTGTAAGCTACAATAGTCTGCCATGATAGAAGTACCGTATGCATTCTTTGCGGAAGCTATCACTGCGTCATAGAAAGCTCCGACAGATTCATAATCAGGATAATTTATGTCTTTGGAGTGCCACTGGTTCACGAATCCTCGTCCCTCCTCATATAGCATAATCATAGGATCACTAAAATCTACCCTCTCGACCGCCTTTAAAAAGTCATCAGGTAATTCGACTTCCTCTTTCGTCAGATATTCGTGATATGATTTGTAGCCCATCTGTTCACTATACTTAAGCGCATGTGTTCTTAAAGTGAGACCTTCTAAAAATTGCGAGTCTAATTGAGCATCCGATTTCTTGCTACCCAAGAAGTCATAAAGGATATTATATTTTTTATCAAGTTGAGAGAGATATTCCGCGGGTTGAAGTGCTACGATCTTTCTCGTGTCATATGTTGTCCGTGATTCATCAATCAATAATCCATACTCCAATAGGACTTGATTATGTAGATGGCTAGTATCTGTATCTCTTAGATAGTTAGAAGTATATGGGACACTATCCATTGTGATCTGGTCTCCTGGTTTTACATAAACGTAGCTTATAAATCTACCCAACTCGACATCCAATAAGATCGGCCGATCAATATCCAATATTATTGTATCTATTTCTCCAGACACTTCATAGATAAGCTCTTCATTAATATTATAAACGGTTCCTTCTGTTTTATTGGCTTCAGCGAGATTAATAATCATTTGTGTCCTAGGCTTTGACTCTGTACAACCAAATAAAAGAGAGAATACTAAAACGCCGAAAAAGACAAAGTTGATTTTCATGTGAGCTCTTTTTAGATGAACATATTTGTAAAAGCCAAAACCTAAGATATTACTTAAAGTCAAGCAAAAAGCGGTTATCCCAAAAAATGTCTTTATTAGCATATAATATGGCCAACCAAAAAAAGAAGAAGGCTAAGGCGTGATGAATATCTCAAAACCTTTCTTAGACTACAAATACAAAGTGCTCAATGAAGCGCTTGAGCAACCTCATGTGCATCAGAAGGACATATTAAAAGAAGTAGTCAAGGTTTTTTCTAAGACGCAGTATGCCCAAGATCTTGGATTTAAAAGTGAAGTTGCTACTAAAGACTATCTCAAGCAGACTCCCCTCTGTAGATACGACGACCTGTCTTCGTACATATCTTCTATGAAGCTCGGGCAAAAAAATCTCCTCCTAAAAGATAAAGTCCGATACTACGGTGAGTCATCTGGCACAACAGGTCGCAACAAGCACATCCCACTTTCTAAAAAGTATGTCCGCGAATGCCTCATCAAAGGGTCGATGTATGCCGCCGCCATAGTTAACCACTACGTGAGAGACGCTACCGAAGGCAAGATGGTTGTCTTACCTGGATCGCTCCGACAGGTTGGTGACAATCAGATCGGCGATGTCTCAGCTATCATGGCAGAACATATACCATTGCTACTCCGTCACAAGTCAGCGATCAATACTGGCAACACCCTCAACGGATCTTGGGAGACCAAACTCAGTGCTGTTATAGATGCAGCTGAGACCAGTAAGATAATGGGCATCAGTGGACTTCCTACCTGGAATCTCAAACTTCTCGAACACTACATCGCAACTCATAGCGAAGAGAAGATTGAAGCTTTTATAAACAACATCTCCTTCTTCGTACATGGGGGCATCAGCTTGGCGCCTTATCGTCAACGATTCAATCAGATCTTTCAAGATCGCGATATCATCTATATCAATGTCTACAATGCGACTGAAGGATTCTTTGGATTCCAATTAGATCCTGATGATGGAGAGGACTTGACACTTTTTATAGATGGGCATGTGTATTATGAATTTGTAAGATTGCAAGATATCGATCATCAAAATCCACAGATCTTATCGCTCAGCGAGGTAGAAAAGGATGTCCCATATGTTATGATTATCTCCAACACTTCTGGCCTGTATCGTTATGTCATGGAGGATGTGATCGCTTTCGCAAATACTGCTCCATTCAAAATTAGAATACTCGGCAGAACTTCTGGTTTTCTCAACGCGTTTGGAGAAGAAGTAATGGAAGATACCTGCAATCAAGTAATAGATCAGCTGACACAATTAACTGGTGTAGAGGTCAATGATTTTACAGTTGCGCCAAGGTTTATACAGCATCCTGATCAAACATATATGGGTTGTCACGAATGGCTCATAGAATTTAACGCTGCCATCGATTATAATGAAGAACAACTTGCAGATATCATGGACCAAGAACTCAAAAAACTCAATCACGACTACGCTGAGAAAAGAAAGAACGATTACATCATGTGTGCACCGATAGTCAAAGTGTTACAACATGGATGCTTTCATAGATACCTTAGCCAGCAAAGAAAAGTCTCTGTGCAAAGCAAGATACCACGGATCAGCAGCAACCGTCAATTGGTTGATGATATATACGCCTTGATATGACCAAGTTAGAACAATACTTGGTTAGAAAGTGGGAGTTCTGGCCACAGTGGCTTATACACTTCCCTACTGCAGTATTCTACTTTGTCATGGGTCTGCGTGCACGCAACTTTCTTTTCTTCACTAATATCTCTAACGACTACAAAGATTGTAATATAGAAAACTCCTCTAAGCACTTTGTCTACTCCAAACTCCAACAGGCATACTTCCCTATAACACACTTGATCAAACAAGTTGACAAGAGTGACATCTCGCTTGCATCATTCAAAGACCTATCTTATCCCATCATCGCAAAACCCAATATCGGGAAAAGAGGGCTGGCTGCCAATCTACTCTTTAGCGATAATGACCTAATGAACTACGCCAAGAATGCCAACTATGACATTCTGCTCCAAGAGTTCATAGACTATAGTAATGAATGTGGTATCTTCTACATCCGCATGCCTGAAGACGAGCAAGGTCGTATCACTTCTATAGGATTAAAAAAACTTGTCGCTGTCACTGGAGATGGAAAACTAAATCTCAATCAACTACTGACTCTATCCGACATAACACTATCAGACGCTAACACCTTAGCAAACCAATACGATCTAAATACGACTGTTCTCAACAAAGGTCAAGAGCTCGTTATAGAACCAATAGGAAGTCACAATAGAGGCACCATGATCAGCTCTGGCGATCACCTCATCACTGAACAACTTTTACAAGTGATAGAAGACTCCCTTCAAGGACTGGAGTTATACTATGGACGACTCGATATTAAATATCAAAATTGGAAAGATCTCCTAAAGGGTAACTTTAAAATCATCGAAGTCAATACCATCACAAGTGAACCTCTATCTATTTATGATCACAGCATACCGATGCTTAAGAAGTACAAGATATTCTATGGGCACATCAAGTCGATGTATCTGATCAGCCAACAACTTAAAAAGAAAGGCAGGAAAAGATTAAGCACGTCTGAGTTTATAAAGTATATCAAGTCCTACGATACACATCTGAAGAGCATCACTACAGCCCAGATAAAAAGCTAACCGCGCTTTTTTAATTTTCCTTTTTGATTACGCTGAGCATGTATTCTGCTTTAGGGCTAACTTTCGACTCCTTACCATCTACAATTATAGAATAGTCCTGTACGACATCTGAAGTATAGAAGGATACTGTTGCCTTCCCTTCACTGTTCGTAGTAACTGATGGGTTCCAATAGAGTGTATTTCTAAAGTCAGGCAAGTTCGTACTTTGATCAGTTTTATAGTCAGGAGTAGAAAAAGACCGTTTAGGAAGCAAGGTCAAGTAGCCAGATCTGAGAGCAGACTCAGGAAGTTCAAAACTTCGTGCATCATTCTCAAATGAATTAATCTCAATAATGCCGTCAAAGATCATCGTGTTCAACCAAAACGGCTCTGTTACAATCTTAGTCTTTGATATAAGCTTGTTGTTAATCTTTAAAAACTTACGCTGATCAAATACGGGAACACCGTCCACCAAAAGAAGTGGTGGTGATTCTCGATTGGGTAAGCTCCATGTATTAGCCACTTTAAGTTTTTCTTCTCCGTACTTTCCTTGTACGCGTACTTCAGGCACAATCTCAAAGAAAAACTCAGGCAATGGAAACCTTGTATAATCATCCAGCTTGTACTGCTTATCGTATATCCCATAAAATGGAATATTATAAAAAGTGCTATCCTCTACATAATACACTTGCTCTTTAAAGGCAGTGTATGCACTTCCGATACTTGCATTTTCTAAACTCGCATTAGCCACGCCAAGCCATTCTTCTGGGAGCTTAAACACTTCATCTTCTTTAGATGGACTATTATGGTATTCATCTTCCAGCTCTATCGTAAACTGATCTTCATAGTTAGGTTCTAACTGCAGTATAATCTCTTTAGGACCATAGAGTTTTGGCAGTATGAATCTGAACATACCTTCCTTATCACTTAAAGCGCTGTAGACCATTGCTCTTTTACCTGGAAAAGCAAGAAAGACTTTTATCCCTTCCATTGTTTGATCACTTGACCTAGCTTGTATCCGCCCACATAAGTGCATGCCTATTAGCTCTGGTAAAAACTTAGTCTTAGGATTACTTTTTATTTGTACAGTCTTCGATTCTTTGCCTTGATCTAAGTTGACTCCACCAAGCGCAACTGATATTGCAACTTCTGATGACAAGGGTCTGCCGTCGCTATCCTTTAAGTCGATCTCTATGTCAACTCTATCTCTTTGTCGATAGACATTCTTATCAAGGCTTAAAGTAACGATAGCATCTGAAGAACTTAATGGCTTAATTTCTTTCGCCTTGTTAAAAGCATCACTTACTGTTAAAAGCGATTGATCAGCATTTAGAATAATGATCTTATACTTTTCAAATAAATCAGCACCAAAATTGCGCATGGCTTGCGTGTAAGATCGCAACTCGTAGTATCCAGATGTTAGGTCTTTGGACAAATCAAGCGAACCGCTTCCTTTGCCTTCATTCACTTCTATTTTAACACGCGACATAACTATACCACTCGATCCAACTAAGTCCACATATGCTACCTTGCTATAACTGGATAAAGAATTTGACTCCCGATCTTTCAATGACAATGAAAACCATAAGGTTTCGCCCGCGATATAGAGTTGTCTATCTGAGAAAAGATCTATCTCCTCTACTAGAACATCTGCAATAGCATTTGTATTTGCGGAAGCTCTATCACTCACTTGCGCAAATGAAGCCGAAATCATCAGACTGGCAAAGAGTAAAAACGCGAATGTCCGCTTCTTCATATGTTCTAATTGCCCTACCAAAAGTCAGGTTTTTTATTAGTTGCATCACTCACTGCACATGAAGCACAGATTGGCATTGTCAAAATATAACCAATCGGATTTCCGAAAAGAAGATCCCGCTGGTAGTCAGTCAACACAAAAGGACCTCTTTCTACCCTGTCGAACAAATTCCTAAAATTCAAAGGAATAGTCTCCAACTCACAACTTGGACCTCTTTCCGCAGCAAATCCTCTTGGAGCATCTTCTCTATTTATAAAGATCCTCTTTTGCGATACACCTGCTACTCCAAAATATCCTAATACAGGACTTCCTTCATTTGTCACGTTGGTTATGTTCCCAAAGATCTCATTGGGTATAGGATCAAAAAGACTTCCAGTAGTTTGGTTGACCTCAAATATCTTTCTCAAGTTGTCATAGTACTCTTTGGATATCGCATATTGATTAACCAAGATGCTATACCTCAAAAACAATCTTGGTGTAGTGTTATCTATAAAGTTGATTTTAAAATCTTGGATTACGCTTTCTGAAAGATTTTCAGTTGAAGCGATGAGCAAGCTCTTTGACTTTTCTGTTTTATAACACCTTAAGCCCTCGTATTCTTCATTGGGTATATCAAATATAAAGTCACTCCCTCTCCCAGGAGGACTACCGAACTCAACTCTTATCCGTGGTGCGTGCGGTAATTCAAATTCGTAAATCTCTTCATAGTCCCAACTAAAGTAGGTAGCGCCACCTTCCGTATCACGAGTGTCCAATGTGACTTGAGCGCCACGTATAGGCCTTTCCGTAGGATCATTTTGTTCAATTTCAATAAACTCGAAGTCTAGCTTCTCAATGGGCGGAGAAGCTTGCAAAAAGCCCCACGAAGATTCGTATCGCTGACCATCTGGAGTAGCCACCAACAATCTATAACTTACACCAGCCTCACCTCTATAAACTGAAGGGTCTGTCTCATAGATGCCATCTATCACTTCTTCTAAGGTGATACTCCCTCCCAGGTCATCCTCGATGATCACCATCGCACCTGAAACGAAAGAAGGCACATCTTCATCAAATCCAAATGACCTAGACAAGGTAACTCGTGATGGCATATCACTATCGGTAAATAATCCATCTACCACTAAGGTCTGGTCGTACTCTTGTGCTTCAGGCTCAAATGGCTCAACACATCTCATCATTATCGTACTCAAAAGCATAATGACCCAACAGACTTTACTTATATGTATCACACTTCTCCTCATCAAAATCTAAAGTTGTAAGTAAGTGTAATAATGGGTCTGCCAAAGATGGATAATTTATAACCTTCAGCATCAGATCCGTTACTCACGAAGTAAACAGAGTAAACATTCTTCCGTCCTGTAAGATTATAAACTGAAAGCGACCAAGAACTGTGCGCCAACTTCTTTTTCTTATGATTGCCTTCTAAGTTTAAAGATAGATCCCAACGAAACTGATCAGGCACTCTAAACTCGTTTCGTCTTGAGTATTGCAATCTTGTACCATTAGCAAATTGATACTTCGCTACTGGTATCGTAACTGGACGACCTGTACTGTATATCATGTTACTTGACAAGCTGACCCTTCTTGATATTTTATAATACCCAACAAATGAAAAATCGTGGGGCTTATCAAAGTTGGTAGGAAACCAATCTCCTTCGTTTATTCGATCTTCTGGAAACTCACTCTGTGCTCTAAACCTTGTCTTTGAATAAGTATAACTCAACCACCCATTGAGCTTTCTGCCATGCTTCTTTAGCAGCACTTCGATGCCATAAGCTCTACCTTCTCCATTGACAACGTCCGTCTCGATATGGTCATTTAAAGCAAGCTCTGCACCTGCTTTATAATCAACCATATTCTGTATCTTTTTATAATAACCTTCTACTGAAAATTCTAATTTGTCATCCAACAAATTCTTGAACACGCCAATGCTGAACTGATCACCGGTCTGTGGCTTGATATACGTGTCAGACAACTTCCATGTCGCTGTTGGCGAGACCGTTGCAGAATTAAAAAGCATACTCAGATACTGCCTGTTACGATTAAAAGAGGCCTTTACAGAAGTGTTATCATCGATACTATATCTTAAAGAGGCTCTATACTCTGGACCTCCATATTGTTTGACAAGATCACCACTGCCAAACTCTGTTGTGCCGATGATGTTACTTTCTAACCGTGGCGCGTCTTCTTTGTAGTTAAATACAGATCGCGGGCCTAAGAAATTATAAAGCGTATATCGGAGGCCTCCATATATCGAAAACTTATCGCTAACATCCCATTGATCACTGACATAAATACTTCCTTCTATGGCTTTTTCATTTTCAAGAGAAACTGGAAGAACCACTGACTCCGTCAGCTTTGGTTTAAAGTCACCAGGTGACAAATTATAATGAACAACATTAAGTCCATAATTCACTTGGTGGTTATCATCAGGTGCATAAGAGAAGTGAGCTTTCGCTTCTGAGTATCTAATCTTATAAGATAAATCAAAACTCGTGATCGGCCGCTTTTCACTTTCAACATTAAAACTGTACTGGCTATGAATCAAAGACAACGTTCCAAACAATCGATCACTAAAAGAGTGCTGATAATTTGCTATAACATTGAAGTTTTGATAAGCGAATGTGGTGTCACCGTTCAATCGAAAAGCATCGTTACTGACATAAGTCGAGACATCCAAAAAGTCATTCTTTGCAATCTTAGTTTTGATCCTTGCAGTCAAGTCCTGATAGTTCGCTTTACTATTTCTAAAAGAGGCGTTTTGGATCCTGCCCAATATCCAATCAGAATAAGTCGCTCGTCCACTGGCTATTAAAGTAGTGCGATCATTGATCGGTCCTTCTGCAGTGATCCTACTGGTGATCGGGCTAATGCCACCACGTAGCGTCCATCGTTCATCATCGCCTTCTTTCATATCGATCTCAAGTACAGAAGATATACGACCACCATACTTGACAGGTATGCTACTTTTATATAGCTCAAATCCTTCTACAACATCAGGGCTAAATGAAGATGAAAACCCAAACAAGTGCGATGCATTAAATACGGGAGCGCCATTGATCAGTATAAGATTCTGATCGGCTCCTCCACCTCTGACATTGATTCCAGAAGAAAACTCTCCAACTGATTGCACGCCAGGCAACATTAAAGCAGATCGCACGATATCCACTTCACCCATCAGTGATGGTAGCTCTTTGATGGTTTCTATACTCAGTGCTTCTACACCCATCTGCACATTGTCAACATTGTCCTTTTTAAATGCTCTGACAACAACTTCTTCGATATTCATAACAAGTTCACCGAGGGCGACATCAACTTGTCCACCTGCATAGAGTTGTATCTTCCTATTGGACTCCTTAAGACCGATACTTTGATAGGAGATACTATATCTTCCTTGACGCATATCCAGTTCATAGTATCCTGCTGAATCTGTTACTGTACCCGTCTTTAATTCTTCTACATATAAGAGCGCGCCTTCAAGCGGTTCTCCTGTGTCTCGATTAGTGACGTATCCACTCAAGGTCACTTGTGGCTTTTGCTCTGGCGACACAGGATCGCCGATGATGATCCAGTCTGTATTAATATTTTCTAATTGACTTGTGATCCCTGTCCCTGCTGTTGTTGTTGTTACAAGCACCTCTTCTACGAAAGACGCGGAGTCAACTATTTCAAAAGATGACTTTATCGATTGGCCGATCGAAAGGATGACTTGGCCATTATCATTGATCACATATTTATAATCAGAATCAGCTAAGGTCTCAGTTAAGATCCTTGAAAGTGAAGCTGGCGCTGATGATTGCTTCACCACTATTTCTTTTACCCAGCCAGAAAAATAAAAAAACTGTAACCCTTGCGTCTCCTCAAGCTCTTGAGTCATCACTTCAAATGATTGACCATTGTAGTTCTTATCAACAACATAAGTATCCACATCTTGACTCGCCAATGTCAGACAAGAAAATAAAGAGACAATAATTAGAATATACTGTTTTATCATATTCTAATTAATACGATTTTGCTGAAGTAGATCATTGTAGTATAAGATCACCTGAGACCATTCTAACTCTGTGGCCTTACTCATTCTATTGATGTCCTTCTTTATATAAGTAGAAACCTGCTTCTTATATACAGGACCAACCACTTTTAAAAGCGCCTTCTTTTTATTGATCTCATGGGCAACGCCATCTTTAATAATGAGTTTTTTGTCTTTTCTAACAAAATCATACTTGTTGTCGATCTCTCTTAGGTCCGTATCTCTCTTGATCAGATAGGAAATCTGATCGTCAATCATTAATTCTAAAAAGTTATCCCCAAGACCATATTGACTGTAATCTCCATAGATAGGGTTAACAAACTTCCTCCCATCAAATGAAAACTCTTGGATGTGTTGCTTCACTATCTTGATATAGCCATATCCATACCCTTGCCAATCAAGCAGTATCAGTTCGTCGTTATAAGTATCATACCAGATCGGGATATCTTCATAGAGTCGATCCATATAAAGTACTGATCCCACTTTCCAATTGTCGGTGAGGTACTGAGTTCCTTTTATGTGTCTGTAAGTCGGCGTATAGGTTCTGCCTTGAAGTAGGTTGTTGATCTCTTGGGGTGGGATATCTTCCTTGTTGAGGATATCTGATTGGGACGATGTCACTGAGATCATCGAGATCATCAAAAACACAACCCACATTATCCTATCCACAGCTTTCAAAAATTTATTCTTTGATTTGATGACTTCATCTTTCATGACAACTCGCTCAAGATATCATATAATCTGCCTTTAGATAACGTGCTGGCGCGACGTTTCGCTCACATTAGGTTAGAATTAAATCATTATACCGTTCCCTAAGATTTCGCCAATCATATTTTTGGACATAATCACTATATTTCTTCGTGTTCAGATACGTCTTAGCACCAACGATCTCTTCTACTTTTGAAAGTAGCACCTGGTCACTTTCGTAAATGCAATTACTTGCTTCATCAGAAGCAATATGCTCTGGATATGACAATCTGTTGGGAAGTAACGGAAAACATCCAGCCGCTATAGCTTCAACTATACTGATGCCAAAAAAGTCTTGATGGCTGGTGATCATCAACACATTGGCCATAGTCATCAACTTCAGATATTCTTCTCTGCTCTTTGCATAACCAAAGTGGATCAGCTCATCGTCTAACCTCTCCTTGGCCAGAGCAAATATCGGTGGCGACTTCTTATACGACTTACCCAGCACAATAACTTTGAAGGGTACACCTTTATCTTTGAGTTCAAAAAGCACTTTAAAAAATAGGTCTGGTTTTTTGTCATACTCCCACCGATGATTCCACAGGAAAACAGGAAGTTCTTCTTCAGATGGATGGTATGCTGGAAGGTCTAAGCCTATCGGAAGCACATGAGACTTCTCTTGCAATGGCTTATGATATTGCTTCAGCTCATCATCGGGGAACATGTTTAGAAAGCGAGGTAGTTCGCCTAGAAAACTACGCTGATGATATGCGGAATTAAAACAGACTGTATTTGCGATAAGCGCACTTGAAAAGTTAATAAAGCCATAGTGATGATCTCTGTTCTTAGCTACATCCATGTCAGTCGGTGACCAAGGATAAGTGATCTGATTCTCATGAAAATATAGTACGATCGGAGTCGTCTGATATCGATGGTCCAACAAGGACTTGAAGAGCGGCAGATTGACCATGTCTGTCACTATGAGTTTATCATAGTCAAGATCACTCGCATTGAGTGCTTCAGCTAGGGAGATTGTGCCGCCTACCATCTTCCACTTCCAGTTGAAAGCAGAGCCGCTATAGATATCCACTTGAGCATCCAAGCTGCGCTGAAGACCCTCTGCCCAGATCCGATGACTGTCCTCATAGAATGTATCAATCAACGCAATCCTCATAAGAAGTGTATTACTTTGTGCATATTCGTAATGGAAAGAACTCAGCGATGAACAATAATCAAAGTGCTAATATACAGACGGATGTACTTATCATAGGTGCAGGTGTCGCAGGACTATCTGCAGCCATCAAGTTAGCCAAGAAACGATCCGATCTCGAGATTACTGTGCTCACGAAGACCCACTCAAAAGAAAGCAACACGAGCTGGGCACAAGGAGGCATCGCAACTGTATGGGACTTTAACGTAGATGGATATCAATCTCATGTAGAAGACACACTAGATGCAGGTGATGGCCTGTGCGATCCCAATATAGTCGAGATTGTTGTCAAAGAAGGTCATGACAGAGTGGTCGAGCTGATAGAATGGGGAGCACGGTTTGACAAAGAGGATGATGGTGATTATAACCTAGGTCGAGAAGGTGGACATAGCGAAAACCGTATCCTACATTATAAAGACATCACAGGCTGGGAGATACAAAGAACGCTCAACGAAAAAGTAAAAGAATACCCTAATATCAAAGTGTTAGAACACTACTTCGCACTTGATATCCTCACGCAGCATCACTTAGGTCGCAACATCACAAGACTTACTCCTGACATACAATGCTACGGAGCTTATGTCTTTAACAAACACAACTCCGAGATCGATACGATAACTGCCAGAACAACGGTCATGTGCACTGGCGGCACTGGACAGATCTATAAAAACACAACCAATCCCGTCATCGCTACAGGTGATGGTATATCTATGGTCTATAGAGCCAAAGGCCGCATCGCCAATATGGAGTTTGTACAGTTTCACCCAACTGCACTCTATCAGACAACAGGAGAGAATCCTGACTTCTTGATCTCAGAAGCTGTTCGTGGTTATGGAGCGATATTAAAGACGCCAGATGGCAAGGAATTCATGCACAAATACGACGACCGACTATCGCTTGCACCTCGTGATATAGTAGCGAGAGCCATCGATAACGAGATGAAGATCTCTGGTGCAGAGCACATGTACTTAGATTGTAGACACCTCGATCACGAAGGCTTCTTGGATCACTTCCCTAACATATATGAGAAGTGTAAGAGCATCGGCATAGACGCTTTCAAAGATATGATCCCAGTAGTACCTGCTTGTCACTATCAGTGTGGTGGTATCGTCACTGACCCTCAAGGGAAATCCTCTATAAAGCAACTCTACGCAGCTGGAGAATGTACCTGTTCTGGACTGCATGGTGCTAATCGATTAGCGTCTAACTCACTGTTAGAAGGATTAGTGTTTGGTCATCGGGTAGCCATGGATATTGATAAGTCAATAGATGATGTGACATCAACAGAAGTGATCCCAGATTGGAATGCCGAAGGAACAACCGACCCTAAAGAGATGGTTTTGATCACTCAAAGTTGGAAGGAGCTTAAAGAGCTGATGAGCTACTACGTGGGGATCGTAAGAACAGATGTTCGTTTAAAAAGAGCAACAGATAGAGTGGCCCTACTCTACCAAGAGACAGAGCGACTTTATACTGAATCAAAGGTGTCGCCACAGCTTTGTGAGTTGCGCAACTTGATTACAAGTGCATTCTTGGTTTCTAAAGGGGCGGAGATGAGAAAAGAAAGCCGAGGCCTTCACTTCAACACAGATCATAAAGAAAAATTTGACTATTTAGAAAAGACATTTTTATAATTATAAATTATGTACAAACCACTCATTACACT